>JAYULP010000084.1:0-14169 GCA_043763445.1 Polaromonas sp. | reverse complement strand
CTAAGGGTCGCACCGCCTGACCGGGACTTGACACCAGCGTGAGCGACGCGGCGGAAACATCGAAAAAAGCAGCCAAGGTGTGCCGCAGCGCGTGGCGAACGGCTTCGCGCGCGTCGGCGCGGGACGCTGTCAAGGCGGTGGGCACGCTGATGACGGTCAGCTCGGCCGGGCTGCGCAAATCGGCAAGCGCTTGTGGCAGGCCGCGCGGCCAGGCGTGAACCGCAACCGAAGTAGTCGAGACTGGCATCACGCCTTCGCCGGTGCCGCCGGGCAGCCCTTCCAGCTGGTAGCAGCGGGGATGAACTCGCCTTTCATCACCAGCGTCAGTGCGCCCAGCTGGGCGTTGTCGGCCACTACCGCGCCGTACAACACGGCGCTGCGCGGCCCCATGTAGACCCGCTTGCCAATGCTGACCTGGTCGATCTTCATCACCCGGTCTTCAAACAGGTGGGTTTGCGGGCAGGCCAGCGCGTTCAGCTCGCTGTAGTCGCCAATCTGCACGCAATCAAACTCGGTGATGTCGGTGGTGTCTAGGTACACCCCTTTGCCAATTCGGCAACCCAGCAAGTTCAGCGCGACTGGCAGCAGCGGCGTGCCGCGTAAATAGCGCAAAAAGTTGGGCACGGCAATGCCTTCGTACAAGTTGGTGACGCCCTCAGACAGCCACACAAAGGGGGTCCACATCGGCGCACTGCGTTTGCTGTAACGGCGCATCAAGGACCACTTGATCAAGGCAATGAAAAAGTAGCTGCCTACGCCATAAAACAAGCCTGCGGCCGTCAGGTAAAGCACAACTGCGCCCCACTGTCCGTCTTCGGCCAGCGGCATTACACGTAACACCACGGTGTAGCCGACGGAAATCACAATGGCATGCGGCGCAACAATGCGAAAGGCTTCAATCAGCCCCCGCAGCAGGCGACGGATGTTGGAGGGCCGGTAGGTCAGGTGCTCGGCAAAGCCGCTGGTTTGCTCCCTGGCGGGCAAGTTAATCGGCGGGGAGCCCAGCCAGGTATCGCCGTCTTGCATCTGGCCATTCGCGGGCGCGCTGGAGTGCACGCCGATCAGCACGTTTTCAGGCAGCGTCGTGCCGTCAGGTATGTAGGAGCCGTTGCCAACAAAGCTGCGGCGCGAAATCACCGTGGGCTGCATTGACATCCAACCGCCTTCAATGCGTTCATCGCCCAGCATTACCGCGTCGGCAATAAAGGTCTCGTCTCCCAGTGTCAGCATGTCGGGCACCAGGCCCAGCGCTGAGGAAATCTCGGCATCTCGGCCCACTTTGGCGCCCAGCAGCCGGTACCAAAACGGGGCATACACGGTGGCATACACGCCGTGCAGCACTGCCAGGCTGGACTCTTGAATTTGGCTAACCAGCCATTTGGCACAGTACAAATTGCTGTGCACTGGCCAGCTGCCAGGCTTCAGGCGCGGCAGCACCAGCCAGCGAATGCCAGCGGACAGCAGTGCGGTACACACAATCAGCACAGCGGTAGCCGGGAACGCCAGCACAAAGTATTTACCCAGCTGAAACGGCAGCCAGCTGGCGCTGAGCTCCGGGAACTTGTCGGTGTTGTCAAACCAGTCGATTAGCAAAAAGCTAGGAAACACTGGCAGGAAGAACAGGCTGGAGATCAGCAGCGCGCCGACCACAAAATAAAGCCCTTCAGCTGCCGAACGCAGCCGCGAAAACGCCGGCCGTGCGGGCTGCGCTGCCGAGTCAAAGGCAGCCACGTCCCGCGCTGGTGAGCCGCGCCAGATGCGGCCGGCCGGCACGGTTTGGCCGTCGCTCAGGGCTGACTGACCTTCGAGGCGGCCGTAGGCGCCAATACGGGTGTTGCCCTCCAAAACAGCGTAGGAGCCAACGCAGGCCTCCCGGGCCAGTGTGATCGGGCCGACACACAGCTGACCATGTTCGACCCGGACGTTCTCCAAGTTTGCCGCGTTGCCAATGCTGACGCCGTCTTCGAGCACCAGCAGGTCGGGTGCGCGCAGCGTGATGGAGCCAATGGCTACATCACGGCCAACTTTGGCTCCCAAGGCGCGCAGCCACCAGGCATACATCGACGAGCCACTGAGCAGGTACACCGGTGCGGCTTCTATTAACCGGTCGGCCAGCCACCAGCGAAAATAAGTCGCTCCCCACAGCGGATAGCGTCCGGCTTGGAGTCGGCCCAGTAGCAGCCATTTGGCCGCAATGGCGACACCGAACTCCAGCAGCGTTGACGCCAGGTACGCCAGTACAGCAGCGGCAATCGCCAGCGCTACCGAGTCGCCAGGCTCGCCAGTAAAGAAGTGGTAGGTAAAAAACGGGGCCATCCACTGCGCCATTTTGAGCGCTACCAAGCCGGGCACTGCCGCTGCTTGCGCCGCCCCACAAGCCCAGCGTTTTGTCCAGGGCGGCGGCAGCCAGTGGGTGTCCACTGGCGTGGGGGCGTCGTGCGCCTGTCCGAGCACCTCGGCAATGCGGCCAATGCTGCGGTTTTGGTAGATGTCGTTGACCGTGATGTGGGCAAATCGCGCGTCGGCCCGCAACGCCGACGCCAGCCGCGCGGCCAACAGCGAGTGGCCGCCCAAGTCCGAGAAAAAGTCCAGCCGACGCAACAGCGGCTGGCCCGAAAACAGCTTGGCCAGCGCGGCAAACAGGGCGTGCTCTGCCGGTGTGCGCGGCGTGTCGGACTCGCCAGCGCGCAATGCAACCAGCGCCAGTGGCCGTGCTTTGAGCGCGTTGCGATCAATCTTGCCTGAGCTCAGGCGTGGCATTTCGGCCAACGGCTCAAAATGATTGGGCACCATGTAGGCGGGCAGGTGGCTGGCCAAGGCGGCGCGCAGCTCGGCGCTGCTGGTGTGGCGGCCGACCTCCAGCACCAAAAAGGCGATCAACTGGTCGATGCCGTCTTGTGAGCGCAGCACCACGGCCACGGTTGCAACACCGCTTTGCGCCGCCAGCGCGGCTTCAATTTCCCCCAGCTCGACTCGAAAACCACGCAGCTTGACCTGATCGTCTGTACGGCCCAGGCACTGCACGCGGCCGTCCTCGTCAATGCGGGCTTGGTCGCCAGTACGGTACAGGCGGGTGTCATGCACTGACTGCGACCACGGATTGGGCAGGAATTTTTCAGCCGTCAGCTCGGCCCGGCCTAGGTAGCCGGCCGACACACCCGGCCCGGTAATGCACAGCTCACCAACGTCGCCACGGGGCAGCAGGACTAAGCCGCCAGCCGTGTTGGGGTGAATCACCAGCAAGCCGTAGTTGGGCAGCGGCCGGCCAATCGTCACCCGCTCGCCTGCCCGCAACTCGGCTAGGCTAGCGGACACGGTAGCTTCGGTCGGCCCGTAGGTGTTAAAGACCTGCCGCCCCGGCGTGGCCCAGCGAGTAACCAGGCCGGGCGGGCACATTTCGCCGCCCAAGTTAATCAGTCGCAGGCCCGGCACGTCGCGGCCAAACAGTGCCAGCAGCGTGGGCACCGCATGCAGCACGGTAATGCCGTTGGCGCTCAAGGCCAGTGGCAACGCTTCGGGGTCTGACGCGAGCTCTTTTGGTGCCACCCACAGCGTGGCTCCGGCCAAGTAGCTGATCCAAATTTCTTCAAAAGACATGTCAAACGCAACTGAAAAGCCTTGGTACACCCGGTCTGTGTGGCTCACCCGCAGCAACGTATTTTCACTGCGCAAAAAGTGACAAATGCTGCCCTGGCTGATCTCGATTCCCTTGGGCTTTCCGGTCGAGCCTGAGGTGTAGATGACATAGGCCGGGTGGCCGGGCAGCACGCCGCTGCGGCGGCTCAACACCGCCGTGGGCGCGCTGAGCGCCTGTGCGCTCCACACTGGCAACGGCAAATGCTGCAGTTGCGGTGCCAACGCATCGCAGCTGACAATGCCCACGGCTTGCGCATCGCCTAGGCACAGCGCAATCCGCTCGGTCGGTGTGTCGGCATCGAACGGCAGCCAAGCCGCTCCGGCTTTGGCAATGCCCGCTTGCATCACCAGCAAATCAATGCCGCGCGGCAGCCACAGCCCGACGATCTGGCCTGGCCGCACGCCAGCGTCAATCAAACCGCAGCCCACCTGGTCGGCCCGCGCATTGAGCGCGGCGTAGGTGAGTTGCTGGCTGCCAAAAATCAGCGCCACCTGCTCTGGCAAGCGCGCTGCGGTGGCCTCCAGCAGGTCAGCGAGCACCTCACAGCGAATCAGTTCGGGCTGGTCGGTGCCGCGCAAAACGTCAGGATGAAAAGCGGCGACGGTGGGGCTCAGAGCTAGGGTCAAAGTACGGGCGGGCGTGTGGGGCCTGAGCTGGCGGTGCGTGGCGCGCCAGGGGTCGGCGGAGCAAAAAAAGTGTGCGCGCTGGCACGCGGGGTGGTCTGCACCGCTCCCGGCGGCTTGTGGCGGTGCGGACTCGGGCGGTCTGGCGCGTTGTAGATTATCCCGAGCCGCAGCAGCACCGGCTCTTCAGGGTTATGCAGACCCGTTTAAGCCGCCTGTATTATTGACTGGGCCAGACAAGCTGGTGCAGGCTCGGTAACTTTTCTCTCGCCTTGCACTGGCTAGCCGGCGGTGACTCGGTCTGGTGGCGCGCCGCTGGGTCCAAGTCGCTGGCTAGCCAGTCGAGCCAGGCTTGTATTGACCCCGCGCTTGCCGCAATGCCGGCTGGGGTCGTGTAGAAAACGTGCATTGCCTGGCACTGCTCAAGGCCCTTTGAGCTGGGAGTCACCGCTTCTTTGTGGACAGCTCAAAGCGCAGTGCTGGCCGGCTGTGGTGGGTGACGTCTTGCGCACTTGGCCTTCAGGCCCGCCCGAAACACCGCGGGCGACAGCCCGGTCCAGCCGTTGAATGCCGGCATAAAACTTTTTTCGTTTTCAAACCCAGCGCCGGCTGTGGGTTGTGGGTTGTGGTCGCTACGCTGTAAAGCGGCGACTACGCTGCAGGCCATGGCCACCGGGGTGGCTGCCGCGGGAACGGTGGGCGGCAATGGTCGGAGCAGCGGCAAAGGCTTGTCTTAACTTGGCACGATTTGCGGGCTTGTTGACGCAAAGCGGGTGCAAATCAGCCCCACGGACTGGGCGATTCGCGCTATGGTCAACGCCAAGTGTTGTTTTACCCAACGGGCCGCTCCGTGCGGCTGGGCTGCCTTGAATTTTGAGGACTTTTATGCCGGTGTTGCCATCCCAGATTAACGCCCGCTCTGCCGACTTTCAGGCCAATGCCGCGGCAATGCGCCGGCTGGTCGATGACCTGCAGGCGCAGGTCGCTACGGCGGCCGCCGGCGGCGGCGCGGTGGCCCGGGCCAAACACATCGCCCGCGGCAAACTGCCGCCGCGCGAGCGCGTGCTGCTGCTGCTGGACCCCGGCACGCCGTTTTTGGAGCTGTCGCCGCTGGCAGCATACGGGCTGTACGACAACGCTGCGCCGTGCGCTGGCATCATCACCGGCATTGGCCGCGTCAGTGGGCTGGACTGCATGATTGTGTGCAACGACGCCACCGTCAAAGGCGGCACTTACTACCCGATGACGGTGAAAAAACACCTGCGGGCGCAAGAAATTGCACAGCAAAACCGGCTGCCGTGTATTTATCTGGTGGACTCGGGTGGCGCAAACTTGCCCAGCCAAGACGAGGTGTTTCCTGACCGGGACCACTTCGGCCGTATTTTCTTTAACCAAGCCAATATGAGCGCTGAGGGCATCGCGCAGATTGCGGTGGTTATGGGCAGTTGCACAGCTGGCGGCGCCTACATGCCGGCCATGAGCGACGAAAGCATCATTGTTAAAAATCAGGGCACTGTCTTTTTAGCCGGGCCGCCGCTGGTCAAGGCCGCTACCGGCGAGGTGGTTAGCGCCGAGGAGTTGGGTGGCGGCGATGTGCACACGCGCCTGTCGGGCGTGGCTGACCACTTGGCCAACAATGACCTGCATGCACTGGCTCTGGCGCGCTCTGCAGTCAAGTATTTGAATATAAATAAGCCTGTAGCCGGCGTTTTGGCATCTTGGGATGCTCCTAAATACGCAGCAGACGAGGTGTATGGCGTGATCCCGCTGGACACGCGCAAGCCCTACGACGTGCGAGAAATCATTGCCCGCCTGGTCGACGGCAGCGCGTTCGATGAGTTCAAAGCGCGCTACGGCACCACCTTGGTGTGCGGCTTTGCACACATCGAAGGGATGGCGGTAGGCGTCATTGCCAACAACGGAATTTTGTACAGCGAGTCTTCGCTTAAAGCGACGCACTTCATTGCGCTGTGCTGCCAGCGAAAGCTACCGCTGGTGTTTTTGCAGAACATCACCGGCTTTATGGTGGGCCGCAAGGTTGAGGCCGAGGGCATTGCACGCCATGGCGCGAAGATGGTGACCGCCGTGTCCACGGCGCGGGTGCCAAAGTTCACTGTCATCATTGGCGGGAGCTACGGCGCGGGCAACTACGGCATGTGCGGGCGGGCGTTTTCACCGCGCTTGTTGTGGATGTGGCCGAACGCGCGCATTGGCGTGATGGGTGGCCCGCAAGCCGCCGGCGTGCTGGCCAGCGTCAAGCGTGACGGCATTCAAGCCCGTGGCGGGCAGTGGAGCGCTGAGGAAGAAGCCGCTTTCAAGCAGCCGGTGCTGGACCAATTTGCCGAACAGTCGCAGCCGTATTACGCCACCGCCCGGCTGTGGGACGACGGCGTGATTGACCCGGCGGACACGCGGCGGGTGCTGGCACTGGGGCTGTCAGCGGCCCGCAACCAGCCAACACCCGAGACCAAGTTCGGCGTGTTCCGAATGTAAGGGCGTGATCGTGAAACATCTTTTCGCCCGTGTTGCCGTGTTGCTTGATGCAGGCGGTGCACCAGCGCGCAAGGCAGCTCTGGCGCAGCCTGACGGGCGGGTGGGCATGGCCAGACGCTGTGGCAAGGCCATTACCTGCACGGTCAAGGTGACGGTTTGGCAGTCCAGCGCCAACCCTGAACCGTCGCCGACTCGGGCTCTGGTGGTTGCATTGCGCGGTGACGACAGGTCTGCCTTGCTCAGCCGGCTTGCACAGGCATGGCGGCCCAAAGCCGGTGAGTTTTTGGATGTACAGGGCCTCCAACGCACTGCGGGAAATCACTGATGGCGCACCTCACACTGCAACAAACAGCGGGCATGGCCACCATTACCCTGAACCGCCCCGACAGACGCAACGCGTTCAACGAAGAAGTGGTGGCCGAGCTGACCCAGGCTTTCACGGCAATGGGCCAGCACGCCGACGTGCGCTGCATTGTTTTGGCAGCCAACGGGCCGGCGTTTTGTGCCGGCGCAGACCTGAACTGGATGCGCCGCATTGCCGACTATTCGCCTGCACAAAACCTAGCCGATGCCGTCCAACTGGCCCAAATGCTCAGGGTAATTTACGCCTGCCCGAAGCCGACTGTGGTGCGGATTCAAGGCGATGTGTATGCCGGCGGTATCGGGCTGGTGGCGGTGTGTGATGTGGCCGTGGCGGTGGACAGCGCGTACTTTTGCCTCAGCGAAGTCAAGCTGGGGCTGGTGCCCGCCACTATTAGCCCCTACGTTGTTCGGGCGATGGGTGCCCGCGCCGCGCACCGCTATTTTTTAACCGCCGAGCGCTTTAACGCAGACGAGGCGCTGCGTATCGGTTTTGTTCATGAGGTCGTCGCGGCCCAAGCGCTCGACGCCACGGTGGCGCGCATCACCCATGCCCTGCTGGCGGCCAGCCCGCAGGCGGTGAGCACCTGCAAGCGGCTGCTGCACGAGGTGGCGCAAAAGGAGATCACGCCAGCGTTAGTCGCCCTGACGGTAGAGGCGATTGCCGATAGCCGCGCCAGCGCCCACGGCCGCGAGGGCATACAGGCTTTCCTCGAAAAACGCCCACCTGACTGGCGCGTTTGATGCCCGCACTGGACACCGCCCAACTGTTCGCCCTGGCCGGCGCTCTTGGCTGGGCAAGCGGCCTGCGGCTGTATTTGGTGGTGCTGCTAGCCGGCTTGGCGGGCTGTCTGGGCTGGCTGCCGCTGCCGGCTGGGCTGTCCGTGCTGGCCCATCCCGCTGTGCTGGCCGCCAGTAGCTTCATGGTGTTCATTGAGTTTTTTGCTGACAAAATTCCGGGCCTCGACTCGCTCTGGGATGTGGTGCACAGCGTTATTCGTATCCCGGCCGGTGCTGCGTTGGCGGCCGGCGTATTCAGCGCCGACAGTGGTGTCATGGGCCTAGTCGCTGCCTTACTGGGCGGCACGCTGGCGGCGACCAGCTTTGCCGCCAAGGCCACCAGTCGCGCCGCCATCAACACCTCGCCAGAGCCTTTTAGCAACCTCGCCGCGTCGCTCACTGAGGACGCGCTGGTGCCTGTCGGGCTGTGGCTGGCGGTGGCGCATCCGCTGGTCTTTAGCGCGTCGCTGGCGGTGGTGCTGGTTTTGAGCGTCTGGCTGACTCGGCTGTGCTGGCGTTTTTTGCGATGGCTGTTTGCCCGCCTGACGCGCATCTTCAGCGGCAAACCCGACCCCGGCGCACCACCGGCCTTTTATCTGAAATCTCCACCACGCAAAAGCGATGATGTTGTTTAAAAAAATCCTGATCGCTAATCGCGGTGACCAGCCGCAGGGCGGCGCAGCTGCGCAGCTCAATTGCCTGGCACGCAAAGCGTGTGCAGGCGACTTCAACGCGAGAAGGCGGTATGTTTAAAAAAATCCTGATCGCTAATCGCGGTGAAATCGCCTGCCGTGTCGCGGCCACTGCCCGCCGCATGGCCATCAAAACTGTCGCGGTGTACTCGGACGCAGACACCCAAGCCAAGCATGTTGCTGCTTGCGACGAGGCGGTGCACATCGGCGGCAGCGCGCCAAAAGACAGCTACTTGCGCGGGACACAAATCATCGCAGCGGCGCTGGCCACGGGTGCACAGGCCATCCACCCCGGCTACGGTTTTTTAAGTGAAAACGCTGACTTTGCTCGGGCCTGCGAGGCGGCGGGGCTGGTCTTCATTGGCCCGCCTGCGTCGGCCATTGAGGCCATGGGGCTTAAGGCTGCGTCCAAGCAACTGATGGAAAAAGCTGGCGTGCCGCTGGTGCCGGGCTACCACGGCGCAGACCAGTCGCCGGAGCTGCTGCAACGCGAGGCCGACCGCATCGGCTACCCGACGCTGATCAAGGCCAGCGCCGGCGGCGGTGGCAAAGGAATCCGCATGGTGGGCCGGCCCGAAGACTTTGCAGCGGCGCTGGCGTCGTGCCAGCGTGAGGCCACCAACAGCTTTGGCAACGACGCGGTGCTGGTGGAAAAGTACGCGCTGCGCCCGCGCCATATTGAAATTCAGGTGTTTGGCGATCACCACGGCAATTGTGTGTATTTGTTCGAGCGCGACTGCTCGGCGCAGCGCCGGCACCAAAAGGTGCTCGAAGAAGCGCCGGCGCCCGGCATGACAGCCGCTATGCGCCAGCAAATGGGCGAGGCAGCCGTGGCCGCTGCGCAGGCGGTGAGCTATGTTGGTGCGGGCACGGTGGAGTTCATCGTCGAGCAGCACCCCGACGGCGTGATGAACTTCTTTTTTATGGAGATGAACACGCGCCTGCAGGTTGAACACCCGGTGACCGAGGCCATCACTGGGCTGGACCTGGTCGAGTGGCAACTGCGTGTGGCCGCGGGTGAGCGCCTGCCACTGGCGCAAGACCAGCTGCGTATCCACGGCCATGCCATTGAAGCGCGTATTTGTGCCGAAAACCCGGACAACCAATTTTTACCCGCCACTGGCACGCTGAAGGTGTACCAAAAGCCGGCACACACCGCTTTTGAATTTGGGGTGACGCGCATTGACGACGGCGTGCGCGAGGGCGACGCGATTTCGCCGTTTTATGACTCAATGGTAGCCAAGCTGATTGTTCACGGCAGCACGCGCGAACAAGCGCTGGCCCGGCTGGACGACGCACTGGCGCAGACCCGCATCGTTGGGTTGGCTACGAATGTGCAGTTTTTACGCTACCTGGTGCGCAGCGAGTCGTTTGCCAACGCCAACCTGGACACCGCGCTCGTCGAGCGCGAACGCGCGGTGCTGTTTGACCAAGAACCTGTGGGCTTATGCAAGGCGGTAGCAGCCGTGGTGGCGCAAACCCTGTTGGATGAGCGAGCGTTGGCCGGTGCGGACCCGTTCAGCCGCCGCGACGGCTGGCAGGCTTTTGGCGCGCGGGTGCGGCGCTTTGACTTTTCTTTTCACGGCCAAGCGCAGGCGGCGGTGCTGACGTATGAGCGCCACGGCGCGCTGCAGTTGGCGGTTGGCGGCCAGCAGGGCGCACTGGCTTTTACGGCCAGCCCCGATGGCTTGGCTATCGCCTTTGGTGATGAGCGTTTTATAGCCAAAATTGAGTCAAATCAAGGTGTGGCCGTTGTATTCACAACCTTTGGTGCTACTGAAATCATAGTAATTGACCGCCTGGCCGCTGCTGCGCTGGCCGATGACGAAGCCGCCAGCGGCCAGCTGGCCGCACCCATGCCGGGCAAGGTCGTGTCATTCGCGGTGCAAGCCGGTGAGCGCATTGCCAAAGGCCAGCCGCTGGCGGTGATGGAGGCGATGAAAATGGAGCACACCATCACTGCCCCGGCGGACGGTATGGTGCTGGAGCTGCTGTACGCCCCCGGTGACCAAGTGGCCGAAGGGGCGGAACTTTTGAAAATTGGCCGTGCCACTGGGCTGGCTACCGACCCGCAGAGCGCTGGCACATGAGCGACGTTGCGCCAACAACCAAGGCCAACAACCAAGGACGTAACCGAGGCCACAACTGAAGCCGTGCAGGTGGTGTTTTGCTGCACTGGCATGAAAGCCGAGCCTCGGCTTGCCGGGCTGCGTGCTGCACTGCCCGAAACGCAGGTCAGTGTGTGGAGCTCAGGTGCGGCCTTGGCCTACTGCGCGGTGGTGTAGGCCGCCGCCGCAATTTTTAGGCGATCAGACCGGGCTCAAAGCACTGCTGAACCTAGGCGCTGGGGCGCACGCAGTGCTTAGCCTGCAGTTGCCGCCGGACGTGCCGGTGGTGCGTCTGGACGTCGCGGGTATGGCGGTGCAGATGGCTGAATACGTCAGCTACCCGGTGATCTGCCATTTCTGCGAATTCTGCCACTTCTGCCATTTCTGCGAATTCGGTGACGACGACGACGCTGCTGCAGTCGCGGGCCAGTGGTCTTGCTGCAAACCCCAGCTGCGCGAGGACTTGCCTGTTGGCGTGATGGGTGTGTTGGGCCAGCGGGTGTACGCTACCTTGGGGTAGTTTGATTTTGCGCTACGCGGCTGGAGCTGCTGCGCCAAGGTGGTGCCGGGGGTGCAGTGTTTTTCAGGCGATGCGGAGCAGCACGATTTTTTGGCCGCCTCGCGTACCTTGGTGTGTTTGCTGCCGCTGACGGCCCAAACTGAAAACAGCCTCAACATCGACACGTTGGGGCGCTTGTGGCCCGGCGGCTACCTGAGCCACCTAGCGGGTGGCGGCCATCTGGTGGAAACCGACTTGTTGGCACTGCTTGGCAGTGGCCAGCTGGCCGGGGCAACGCTGGATGTGTTGAGCCACGGGTCCCTACCCGCCAGCAGCCTCTTTTGGCGGCACGCCAAGGTCACCCTGACACCGCACACCGCTGCGCGAGCCCTGCACGGCGAAAGCATGGCGCAAATTGCCGATAAAACCCGCGCGCTGCACCCCAGTGAGGCGGCGGCCAGCGTGGTTAACTTCAAACAGGGATACTGGCCTCATGAAGCTTCCACCTCGCGTCAAACTGGTTGATGTTGGCCCGCGCGACGGCCTACAAAACGAAAAATCCTCCGTGCCAGTAGCCGTCAAGGTGGCGTTGGTGCACCGTTTGCAAGCCGCTGGCTTGAAAGGCATTGAAGTCACCAGTTTTGTCTCGCCCAAGTGGGTGCCGCAAATGGCCGATGCAGCCGACGTTATGGCCGGTATCCGCCGCCAGACCGGCGTGCGCTATTCGGTGTTGACACCCAATATGCAGGGCTTTGAGGCGGCCGTTTTGTCACAGCCTGATGAAGTCGTGGTGTTTGCCTCGGCCAGCGAGGCTTTCAGTCAGCGCAACATCAACTGCTCGATTAACCACAGCATGGCGCGCTTTGCGCCGGTGGTAGCGGCAGCACGGGCGCGCGGCATTCACGTGCGCGGCGCGATGTCTTGCGCCGTGGGCTGCCCGTATGAAGGCGACATTGCCCCTGAGCGCGTAGGCCACTTGGCGGGCCTGATGAAAGGCATTGGTGTGCAGCATATCGGCGTGGCCGACACCATTGGGGTGGGCACGCCGCTCAAAGTGCAGCGCGCCATTGAGGCTACGCTGCAACACTACGACCGGGCTGATGTGTCGGCTCATTTTCACGACACTTACGGCCAAGCGCTGGCCAACACGCTCGCCGCGCTGGAGCTGGGAGTGTGGCAGTTTGACACCTCGGTGGCGGGGCTGGGCGGCTGCCCGTATGCCAAAGGCGCAACTGGCAACGTAGCCACCGAAGACGTGGTGTATCTGCTGCACGGCATGGGCATTGACACCGGTATTGACCTGAACAGGCTGGTCGATGCGGGGGTGTTCATCAGTGACTTTTTAGGCCGAAAACCCAACTCGCGGGCGGCGACGGCGTTGCTTAACAACAGGAGCATGTAATGTGTGGTGCGGAGTTACGGGCTTTGCCTGCGGGTGTGCAGCGGGTTGCTGCCGTTTTATTGGCGGCAGGGCATGGTCTGCCGCCCGTCATGCTGGACAACGCGGCACACACTGCCCAACAGGCGGCGCACGCGCTGGGTGTGGCGGTTGGGCAGATTGCGAAAAGCATTGTCTTTCGCCGCAAGGCAGACAACGTGGCCATCGTGGTGGTGACATCAGGCGACCAGCGCGTTGACGAAAGCAAGCTCGAAGCCCTGAGCTGGGTGTGCCCGGACGGCCGACGCCTAGGCCGGGCCGATGCTGCTTTTGTCAAAGCAAAAACCGGCTTTTCAATCGGCGGCGTGTCGCCGCTGGCGCACGCCACGCCGGCGGTCATCGTGATGGATGCGTCCTTGCTGCGCTTTGACACCATTTGGGCTGCGGCGGGGCATCCACAGGCGATGTTCCAGTTGTCGCCTTTTGATTTGCAGCGTTTGACGGGCGCTGCCGCTATCGACGTGGCGGTGGATGCTCAGCGCGAAGCTGCAGCTTTGCAAACCGCTATTGAGGCAGTCGCTGGTAAAGCAGTGAGTGTGCGGGCCAGCGGCGTAATGGAGTCCCCCTGCATCTCGGTGTGCCGCATGAGACATTTTGAGGGCATGGCCAGCGAAGTGTGCGGTGGCTGCTTTCGCACGCTCGACGAGCTGCTGGCCTGGGGCCGCGCAAGCGACGATGGCAAGCGAGACGTGTGGCAACACATTGAGCAGCGCATGGCGCTGCTCAAGTCGCCATGAAGCAGATCACTTTTTACCTTGACTTCATCTCGCCGTACGCCGGTCTGGCGTTTGAGCACCTGCCCGAGGCCTTGCAGGGCTTGAGCTACCGCGTGCGGCTGCGGCCGGTGTTGTTTGCCGCCTTGCTGAAACACCACGGACAGCTCGGCCCGGTTGAAGTCGCTCCCAAACGTGACTGGACCTATCGCCAAGTGCTGTGGCAGGCCCACACGCTGGGCATTGAGCTGTCTATGCCGGCGAGCCACCCGTTTAAGTCGCTGTCGCTATTGCGTCTAGCGATAGCCTGCAGCTCGGCGGCCGAGCCGGGCGAGCCCAATCGTTATGTGTGCGAGACGCTCTTTCGCCATGTTTGGCGCGGCGGCGGTGATGCGGTGGACGCCGAGCGCTTGACTGGCTTACAGCAACAGCTGTTACCCGGCCTAAGCGACGCGGCGCGGCAAGCCTTGCTTGGCAGCGAGTCGGTCAAGGCGCAGCTCAAACAAAACACCAGCGAGGCCATCACCCGAGGCGTGTTCGGCGTGCCTGCTTTTGCTGTGGACGACAAGGTGTTTTGGGGCTTGGACAGCCTGCCGATGCTGCGCGCCTACTTGCAAGGCGACGCCTGGTTTTCGGGCCCCGACTGGGCTGCTGTGGCTGCTGTTAGGGCCCGAGTTCAGCGGCGCTAAGTCCATTGGCAGCGCCTTGTTGGTTAGGCCCAATGAACTGTGGACGCTGCGCTCGCTGGGCGTTGACAGCGGTCTGCCGCGTACAAAAAACCGCTTCGACACGCCAAGGGCAGACGGGGAAAATTTTTTCTACCCCT
>JAYULP010000083.1:0-2360 GCA_043763445.1 Polaromonas sp. | reverse complement strand
AGGCCATGAAGCAAGCGGCCAGCGCCGACGGGCGGCGGCCTAACGTGCGGTTTAGCTACGACATGCTGGGCGAAGGTGCTCGCACCGCCGCCCAGGCGCAGGGCTACTTGGCCAGCTATACAAACGCTATTGAATCCATAGCTAGTAAAGCAACAAAAACGGGGGCCTGTGAGGAAAACGACGGTATTTCGATCAAATTGAGTGCGCTACACCCCCGGTTTGAGGCTAGCCAGCACGCCCGCGTGATGGCCGAGCTGGTGCCCCGCGTCTGGGCGCTGTGCGCGCTGGCTGCACCCGCCAACATCAGCTTGACGATTGACGCCGAGGAGGTCGACCGGCTGGAGCTGTCGCTGGCAGTGTTTGAGGCCCTGGCGGCCCTGGTGGCACAGCACCACCCACAATGGCGCGGCTTTGGGCTGGCCCTGCAAGCCTGTCAAACCCGCAGCCTAGCGCTGGTGCACCACGTCATTGCACTGGCCCGCAAGTACCAGCTGCGCCTGATGTGCCGCTTGGTCAAAGGCGCGTACTGGGACGCTGAAATCAAGCGCACGCAAGACCTTGGCTTGCCGCACTACCCGGTGTTTACCCACAAGCACCACACCGACATTGCCTACTTGGCGTGCGCGCAGGCCATGCTCGGTGCGCCCGAAGCGATGTACCCACAGTTTGCCGGGCACAACGCCGGCACGATTGCGGCAATTTTGCAACTGGCCAGCGCCAGCGCAACGCCATTTGAACTGCAGCGCCTGCACGGCATGGGCGAGGGCGTTTTTACTGAGGTGCTGCGCAACCCGGCGGTGACCTGCCGCGTCTACGCGCCGGTGGGTGCCCACCGTGACTTGCTGGCCTACTTGGTGCGTCGCCTGCTGGAAAACGGCGCCAATTCCTCGTTTGTGCACCAGCTGGCCGACGAGTCGGTGGGCCTCGACCGGCTACTGACCTCTCCCCTGCGGTTGAGCCCAGTGCCGTCGCTGCCATTGCCAGCAGACCTGTTTGGCCCGGGCGGGCGCATCAACAGCGCAGGGCTGGACCTGACAGCGCCCGCCATGTGGGCTCCGCTTGAGGCGGCTTTTCATGCCACCGACGTGCCGAAAATTCCTGTTTTTGAGATCAAACCAGGCAGTAGCCCGCTCGTTAATTGCCTGAACAGCTATCAAAATTGGAGCACAACATCTGTGGCGGACCGCGCGGTCATCTTGCGCCGCGCGGCCGATGCGCTGCAGCTGCAAATGCCCAGGTTCTGCGCGTTGCTGGTCAAAGAGGCCTTTAAGACCTGGGGTGATGCGGTGTCCGAGGTGCGTGAGGCGATCGACTTTTTGCGCTATTACGCCGACGAAGCCGAGCGCATCATGCAGCCCGTGGTGTTGCCCAGTCAGATCAACGGCATCACACAGGGCGCTACCGGCCAGACCAATGCCCTGCGCTTGACGGGCCGCGGTGTGTGGGTGTGCATCAGCCCGTGGAACTTCCCGCTGGCGATTTTTATCGGGCAGGTGGCCGCCGCGCTGAGCACTGGCAACACGGTAGCGGCCAAACCAGCCGAACAAACGCCCGGCGTAGCGTGGGAGGCGGTGCGGCTGCTGCATGCCGCTGGCGTGCCCGAAGGCGCGCTGCAGCTGTTCAACGGCCCCGGTGAAACTGTTGGTGCGGCGCTGGTGGCCAGCGCGGGCGTAGCGGGGGTGGTGTTCACCGGCTCAACGCCTGTGGCCCGCACCATCAACCGCGCCCTGGCCGCCAAAGACGGCCCCATTGCGGTGCTGATTGCTGAGACCGGCGGCATCAACGCCATGCTGGTGGACAGCACCGCGCTGCCCGAGCAAGTAGCAGACGCGGTGGTGCAAAGCGCTTTTCGCTCTGCAGGCCAGCGCTGCTCCGCGCTGCGGCTGCTGTGTGTGCACGAAGGCATTGCCGAGTCGGTAATTGCCATGGTGCAAGGCGCAGCGCAAGCCCTGGTGCTGGGCGCGCCAGCGCAGCTTGCCACTGACGTTGGCCCGTTGATTGACCGCGAGGCGTTTGAGACCGTTCAAAAGCACCTGTTGCGGCTCAACTCAAGCACAAAAGCACTCACAGCCGGCACACTTATTGCTCAACATGCTACAGATACCGGAGCGCCGCAGCAGCCTAATACTGTGGCCCCGGCCGTGTTTGAAGTTGCCAGTGTGGCCGAAGTCAATGAGGAAATCTTTGGCCCGGTGCTGCAAATCGTGCGTTGGGGCAACAGCGCACTGCCTACTGCCGAGGCCGTCATTGACCAGATCAACGCGCTGGGCTACGGCTTGACACTTGGCATTCAAACCCGCATCGACTCGCGCGCTCAGGCGCTGGCCGCGCGTGCCCGGGTGGGCAATGTGTACATCAAC
>JAYULP010000082.1:0-2360 GCA_043763445.1 Polaromonas sp. | reverse complement strand
CGACCTGTAACCGCACCGAAATCTACGGCTCAGGCAGCCTAGAGAACCTGCAAGAAGCAGTGCACTGGCTAGCGCACTGCGGTGGCGTGTCCACGGCGACGCTGCGCGCGCACGCCTACACGCTGCAGGGCGACCAAGCGGCGCGTCACGCTTTTCGGGTAGCCAGCGGGCTGGACTCGATGGTGCTTGGTGAGCCACAAATTTTGGGCCAGATGAAAGACGCGGTTCGGGCAGCCGAAGGAGCGGGAGCCTTGGGCGTGACACTGCACCAGCTGTTCCAGCGCTCATTTGCTGTGGCCAAAGAAGTGCGCAGCAGCACCGACATCGGTGCCCACAGCATCAGCATGGCAGCCGCGTCAGTGCGACTAGCGAGCCAATTGTTCGAGAGCTTGGCCGACATCAAAGTGCTGTTTGTCGGCGCTGGCGAGATGATCGAGCTGGCCGCCACTCACTTTGCTGCAAAAACCCCCAAGGCCATTGCGATTGCGAACCGTTCGGTTGCACGTGGTGAAACACTAGCAGAGCGATTTGGCGCCGAGGTCATGCGGCTAGCCGATCTGCCCGAGCGGCTGCATGAGTTTGACGCCGTCATCAGCTGCACCGCCAGCACCTTGCCGATCATTGGGCTGGGCGCGGTGGAGCGCGCCCTCAAACGCCGTAAACACCGGCCGATGTTCATGGTGGACCTAGCGGTGCCGCGTGACATTGAAGTCGAGGTCAAGGCACTGCAGGACGTCTACCTCTACACCGTGGACGACCTCGCGCAGGTGGTGCAAACTGGCAAAGACAGTCGCCAAGCCGCTGTGGCCCAAGCCGAAGTCATCATCGACACGGGTGTACAAAGCTTCATGCACTGGCTGGACCAACGCCACCCGCTGAGCGGTGTGGTGCCGTTGATCCAGCAGCTCAATGCCCAGACGGACGCTTGGCGCGCGGTTGAGATACAGCGCGCCAAAAAACTCCTGGCTCGAGGCGAGCCACTGGACACAGTGCTCGAAGCCCTCAGCCGGGGCCTGACGCAAAAACTGCTGCACGGCGCACTGACTGAGCTGCACCATGGCAACAGCGCCCAGCGCGATGCCACTGCCGAGACGGTGACGCGACTTTTTTTGCGCGGTGCCCCCGCCAGCCCCACTGCCCCTGACAAAACGCTTTAGCGAGCCTGCCCACGCCGCTACCGCACCGGCCTGTTGATGCCAAGCCTTGCCCGGCTACCAAACCAGCCCGCTTTTTTGGCTTTTTTTTCGCGAGTTCACTATGAAACCTTTTCTGCGCCAAACCCTTGAACGCCAGTTGCTGCGTTTGCATGAGCTCGACGCCCTGCTCTCGGCCAGCGACGTGGTCAGCGACATGAACCGTTTTCGGGCCCTCACGCGGGAGCATGCAGAAGTCGCTGTGCTGGCCGAGCAGTACCGCAAGCTGACGTCCCGCGAGGCCGACTTGCACAGTGCCGAGCAGCTGCTGCAGGACACCAAGGGCGACGCCGATATGCAGCAACTGGCGCACGAAGAGGTCACTGCAGCCAGGGTCGATATTGCGCAGATTGACGGCGCCTTGCAGCTGATGTTGATCCCCAAGGACCCGGACGACACGCGGGCAGCCTTTATTGAAATCCGCGCCGGCACTGGCGGCGACGAGTCAGCGCTGTTCGCGGCCGACCTGTTTCGCATGTACACCCGCTTCGCCGAGCGCAACCGATGGCAAGTTGACATCGTCAGCGAGTCGGCCAGCGAACTGGGCGGCTACAAAGAAGTCGTGCTGCGGATGGACGGCCCGGTGGACGCCCAAGGGGTTGGCGTGTACGGCAAGCTGCGCTTTGAGTCAGGCGGCCACCGAGTCCAACGGGTGCCCGCCACGGAAACCCAAGGCCGCATCCACACCAGCGCCTGCACGGTGGCGGTCATGCCCGAGCCGGACGAAGCCGTGGCCATCCAGATCAACCCCGCCGATTTACGCATCGACACTTACCGCGCCAGTGGCGCAGGTGGCCAGCACATCAACAAAACCGACTCAGCGGTGCGCATCACCCACCTGCCGACCGGCATCGTCGCCGAATGCCAAGAGGGGCGCAGCCAGCATGGCAACAAGGCCCAAGCGCTCAAGGTGCTGACGGCGCGCATCCATGAAAAAGACCGCTCAGAGCGCGCCGCCAAAGACGCTGCCATGCGCAAGGGGCTGGTCGGCACCGGCGACCGCAGCGACCGCATCCGCACCTACAACTTTCCGCAAGGCCGCCTGACTGACCACCGCATCAACTTGACGCTGTACAAGTTAGGGCTGATCGTCGAGGGCGACATGGGTGACGTGATCATCGCTTTGCAGGTCGCACGCGGCGCTGAACAACTAGCCGAGCTGGAAAC
>JAYULP010000081.1:0-5825 GCA_043763445.1 Polaromonas sp. | reverse complement strand
CGCTGCTCAACGACAACGGCGTGGTCTGGCCCATCTGAGGGCTAAAGCGGCGCTTATGGATGGGGTGTCTTGACGGGTTAACTCGGCGTTAGATCGGCATTGAGTCAGCGCTAAGTGGGCGTTAGATCAGTGCTGAGCCGGCACCAACTCGCTACCAGCCCGATGTAGCCCGTCGATTGCCCTAGGCCTGTCGAAGCCTTGCCGACAGACAACACACCGTTTGGCAGGCAAGCTCTTCGACAAACTCAGGGCGAGTCGAAAAACTAATTTTGCTCACTTTACTGGGCCGGCTCACAGGCCCCAGCGGGCGGGCCGCGCCCTGACCCTGACAGCGGGGTTGTTGACTTAAAGCGGTACATCGCCGATCAGCTGGCGGGTTTTGGCGGCTTCAAGGTGCAGCCAGTCGCAAAACGCCAGCACCTCGCCTCGGGCCCGGCTGCGCGGGCCGACAACCAGCCAATAGGCCATTGGCGAGTCCAGCCGCAAGCCAGCAAACGGCTCGACCAGGTCGCCGCAAGCGAGGCTTTCGGCAATCAATGGCAGGCGGCCCAGCACCACCCCCTGCCCGGTCAGCGCCGCTTGGGCCATTTGGTAGGCATAGTTAAATTGCAGCCAGCGCTTGGCCTGAAAGTTTGGGCTGGCATAGGCGCTCAGCCAGCGTTGCCAGGTCAGCCACTCCAAGTGAGACGGGTGTGAGTCGCTCGCCTCAATCAGGCTGAACTGCGCCAAGTCGTCGGGGTTTTTCAGCGGCGGCCCACTTTTAAGCAGCCAGGGGCTGATCACCGGCGTGATCTGGTCGCCAAACAGCCGAACGGCGTGGGCTGGCATGTGCGCTGCCGGCGCGTGGCGAAGTGCCAGGTCCAGGTCGGCAATGTCTAGGTCGACGGCGCTGTCAGACGCATCAATGCGAATGTCGATGTCTGGGTTGGCGCGTTGAAAAGCCTCCATGCGCGGGATCAGCCACATTGAGGCAAATGACGCGAAGGTAGTCAGTGAGACGCTTTTACGCCCTACGCTTTGGCGTATTTGCCGCACCGCGCTGTCAATGCGTTCAAGCGACGGCGACACGCCGCGCAGCAGCACACTGCCCGCACTGGTGAGCTCCACGGCGCGGGTGTGGCGGTTAAACAGGGGCACGCCCACGTCGCCTTCGAGGGCTTGAATCTGACGGCTGACGGCCGACTGGGTAAGCGCCAGCTCATCGGCTGCGGCCCGAAAGTTAAGGTGGCGGGCAACGGCTTCAAAGGCCCGCAGCTGGCCCGCTGAAATCGGCCGGGAGCGCAGGTGGGTTTGCGAGTGCAGCATGGGCTGTGGGTGACTAACCAGTCATGGATTGATGCGGATACCTGATCACTAGCGTAGCGCGGTTTGGCCTAACGGCAAAACACTGGTGCGGCAAGCCGTTGCTTTGCCGTCAGTGCCGTCAGCTGCCACCACCTGGCCGCGAGCGTCAAGGCGCTGCGCCCGCCAGGCCGGCCACCAGCTGCTCGTACTCGTTGAGGTGCTGCACTGCCAAGCGCCGTTGCACCGGGCTGGCGAGCTGGTGCAGCTCGGCAAATGCGGCGCAGCCAGCGCGAGTTTGTAGCGCCAGGTAGCGCTGGTAGTCGGCGTTGGGCGAGTCCAGCGTGCGCTGCATCAGCGCTTGCACGGCTTGCAGCGCCGGTATCGGCTGCTTCACAGCAGGCGCTGCCGTGGCCACGGCTTGCAGGGTGTTCAGGGTGTCTTGCTGGCGGCGCAGGCGCTCGGCGTAGGTGATGGCGGCATCAAAACCTGGCAGCGCCAGGGCGCGCTTTAACGCGTCGAGCTGGTCGCCGCTGAGCTTGCCGTACAGCAGCTCTGAGCGCTCCCGGGCTTGTTTAAAGCGTCTGGTTTGCACCTCGCGCGGCAACGCGTCGAGCTGCTCGCTGCGCCACTGGGCGTTACCCTTGGCAAACTTGCGCTCCAGCGTGCCCAGCTGCGCGGGCTGTAATGTAGCGGCCACGCTGGCCACGGCGGGCGCGGCGTGGGCCAGCACGGCGGCCACCTTGGCGCGAGCGTCTTGCAGCACGCTGCAGGCTTGCTCCGGGGTAATGTCGACCAGCAATTGCTGCTGCAGCGTGTGCAGCGACTGCCCGTACAGCGGTAACTGCGTGCGCCGGTGCCAGTCTTGTAGCCGCGCCAGCTCGGCCTTGACCTGCAGGCTTTGGCTGCCATTAAAGTCGCTGTAGTCGTCCAGTAGCCAGTACGCCAGCTCAGGCGCTTGGTTGTAGGCGACTTTGATGGCGCTGCAAGCGGTCAGCCCGGCCAGCGTCAGCGACAGTACAAGCGCGCCCATAATCCGGGCAGACTGGCGCGTGCGGGCGAGGCGCACCGCGCCGCCCAACGCCCTCGAATGATTCAAAGGAAACTTCATGACACTCCCGATTGATGTCGTCGTCATGGCGGCCGGCAAAGGCACCCGCATGAACAGCAAACTGCCCAAAGTGTTGCACCAATTGGGAGGGCGTGCGCTGCTGGCCCATGTGCTGCAGTGTGCTGCCGGGGTATCGGCGCGCCGCTGCGTGGTCATCACTGGCCACGGCGCTATGCAAGTTCAAGCAGTGTGTGCAGGCTTTGAGCGGGCTAGCGACACTTTTGAGATGAAGTTTGCCCGCCAGGAGCCGCAACTGGGCACCGGTCATGCGGTGCAGCAGGCCTTGCCCTTGCTGGCTGACGACGGCGTCACCTTGATCTTGTCGGGCGATGTGCCGCTGACCCAGGTTGACACGTTGGCCGCCTTGCTCGCCGCGTGCGACGGCCAGCGGCTGGCGTTGCTGACGCTGGCCATGCCGGACCCCACGGGCTACGGGCGCATTGTGCGCGCGGGCGGCCAGCCGTCGAGCCAGGTAGCGGCCATCGTCGAGCACAAAGACGCCACTGAGCTGCAGCGCCAGATCACTGAAATCTACAGCGGCATCATGGCTGTGCCCACGCGCTGGCTGCGACGCTGGCTAGCGCGGCTGGACAACCGCAATGCGCAAAACGAGTTTTATCTGACCGACATCGTGAAGTTCGCCGCCGCGGACGGCGTGGCGGTGGTGGCGCACCAAATTGCCGACGCAGCGCAGGTCGCCGGCGTCAACAGCCCGGTGCAGCTGGCCGAGCTGGAGCGTATTTATCAGCGCCGTCTGGCTCAAGCGTTGATGGTGCAAGGGGTGCGTCTGGCTGACCCGGCGCGGCTTGAGCAGCGCGGCACGCTGGTGTGTGGGCAGGACGTGCAAATTGACGTTAACTGTGTTTTTGACGGCCAGGTCACGCTGGGCGACAACGTGCGTATTGGCCCGAACTGCGTGATTGCTAACGCCGTGATTGCCGCTGGCGCGGTGATTAACCCTTTTACCCATATCGACGGCGAGCAACTCGGCGTGAGCGTGGGCGAGAGGGCCATGGTTGGCCCGTTTGCCCGCCTGCGGCCCGGCACCCAACTGGGCGCTGAAGTACACATCGGCAACTTTGTTGAAGTCAAAAATTCCACGCTCGCCAAGGGCGCCAAGGCCAACCACCTGGCCTACCTCGGCGACGCTACGGTGGGCGAGCGTGTGAACTACGGCGCGGGCAGCATCACCGCCAACTACGACGGCAGCAACAAGCACCGCACAGTCATTGAGGCGGACGTACACATTGGCAGCAACTGCGTGCTGGTGGCACCGCTGACGATTGGTGCTGGCGGCACGGTGGGTGGTGGCTCTACCGTCACCAAAAGCACGCCCACTGGCAGCCTGACGGTGGGCCGCAGCAAGCAAGTCAGCCTGCCCAACTGGACGCGACCGCACAAACTGCCAGCTAAAAAGTGAGTTGCGGCGCGGCAGCAGCAGCGGTGTTTAATGCTATTAAAAATATAGCTATACAGGATGTAAACATCACGGCCATAGCCCTATTTGGCTTGTTTTTGATGTTGGAGCGCTCTGGTTGACCCCTGTTTGCCCGCTGAGCGACTGCAACACTGTGCGTCCGCACCACCACCACCGCCGCCGCAAGCAAACCAATTGCTATATTAAGCGTAGCATTTCAAGCAATAAAATCGCGGGCTAGTGGCACTTTGGGTTCAAATTTAGAGCGTTTCAAGCTAAAAAACGCCTTCACGTTGCGCACGTTGGCGTCGCTGGTGAACAAGCGCTGTTGCACCGCGAGGTAGGCCGGCATGTCGGCTACTGTGATCACCAGCACAAAGTCTGGCCCGGGCGATGTTTGGTAGCACTGCTGCACCGCGTGCTCCGCCGCCACCCGCTGCTCGAATGCACTGTGGTGCTCAGCGCCCTGGCGGTCCAGCGTGATTTCGACAATCGCCGTCAAGGTGTGGCCCAGCGCGGCAGCCAGTTTGTCCACATTGAGCAGCGCCACCTGCCGCTCAATCAGCCCGGCGCTACGCAGCCGCTTGACACGGCGCAAGCAAGTCGGTGGCGAGGTGTGCACCCGCTCACTGAGTGCCTGGTTGCTCAACGAGGCGTCGGTTTGCAGCCACTGCAGCAGTTTGAGGTCGATGTCATCAAGAATAAAAGGCGCCATATTTATATTATTTATGAAATATAAATTCATCAGTTCAGTTTTATGAAATTTACCACCAAAAAATAGACGAATTAGAAAGCTTAAATTCTTTAGAACTCGGTAGCATCACAAAATCTTGTTGATCAGAGGTTTGATATGTGCGGTATCGTGGCGGCGGTCTCTACGCAAAACATTGTTCCCATCTTGGTGCAGGGCCTGCAGCGGCTGGAGTACCGGGGTTATGACTCGTGCGGTGTGGCGGTCTACGCTGACGGCCTTAAGCGCGCCCGCAGCACCTCGCGCGTCGCGCAACTGCAGCAGCAGGTCAGCGCTGAGCACCTCGAAGGTAGCACCGGCATTGCCCACACCCGCTGGGCCACGCACGGCGCGCCTGCTGTGCACAATGCTCACCCCCATTTCAGCCACGGCACCGGCGACGCCCAACACAAGCCTGGTGGCGTGGCCTTGGTACACAACGGCATCATTGAAAACCACGAAGAGTTGCGCCGCACTTTGCAAGCCAAAGGCTATGTGTTCACCAGCCAAACCGACACTGAAGTCATCGTGCATTTGGTAGACAGCCTGTATGACGGCGACGTGTTTGAGGCCCTCAAAGGCGCGGTGCAACAGCTGCGTGGAGCCTATGCGATTGCCGCATTTTGCAAAGACGAGCCCCATCGGGTGGTAGGCGCGCGCGCGGGCTCGCCGCTGATTTTGGGTGTGGGCAAAACCCACAGCGAGCATTTTTTGGCCAGCGACGCGATGGCCCTAGCCGGCGTGACGGACCAGATCGTGTACTTGGAAGAGGGCGACCTGATCGACCTACAGCTGGGCAAATACTGGGTGGTCGATAAAAACGGCAAGCCGGTAGAGCGCCCCGTCAAAACCGTTCGGGCGCACAGTGGTGCGGCCGAGCTTGGCCCTTACCGCCACTACATGCAAAAAGAAATTTTTGAGCAGCCGCGCGCCATTGGCGACACGCTCGACGGTGTGGTCGGCATCGTGCCCGAGCTGTTTGGCGACGGTGCTTACCGCGTATTCAAGGAAATTGACAATGTGCTGATTTTGGCCTGTGGCACCAGCTACTACAGCGGCTGCACCGCCAAGTACTGGCTGGAGTCCATCGCCGGTATTGCCTGCCAGGTTGAGGTGGCCAGCGAATACCGCTACCGCACCAGTGTGCCTAACCCCCGCACACTGGTTGTCACTATTACCCAAAGCGGTGAGACGGCCGACACCTTGGCCGCGCTGCGCCACGCCCAAAGCCTGGGCATGACGCACACGCTGACCATTTGCAACGTAGCGACCTCGGCCATGGTGCG
>JAYULP010000080.1:0-5841 GCA_043763445.1 Polaromonas sp. | reverse complement strand
TGGTGGTGTCCCAATTCAAGTCGTACTCGGGCTGGGCGGGTGTAATGGCGTTGGCCTTGATTGTGATTCCGGTGGTCATCCGCACCACTGAAAACATGTTGCAACTGGTGCCGCCCGGCCTTCGCGAGGCCGCTTACGCGCTCGGTGCGCCAAAGTGGAAGGTTATTGTCAGTATCACACTGCGCTCAGCCCGCTCTGGTGTGGTGACTGGCGTGTTGTTGGCCGTTGCGCGTATTGCCGGCGAGACAGCGCCACTGCTGTTTACCGCACTGAACAACCAGTTTTGGACGTCTGACTTGAGCCGGCCGATGGCGAGCTTACCGGCGACGATTTTCAAGTTTGCGCTCAGTCCGTATGAAAACTGGCAGCAACTGGCTTGGGCGGGTGTCTTTTTGATCACGCTGGCGGTGCTGGGCCTGAA
This sequence comes from Polaromonas sp., assembly GCA_043763445.1. Lineage (GTDB taxonomy): Bacteria > Pseudomonadota > Gammaproteobacteria > Burkholderiales > Burkholderiaceae_C > Polaromonas. The sequence continues at coordinate 5,420 of JAYULP010000080.1, read as the reverse complement.
TATTTTGGCGCGTGTGCTGACCCGCTCCAAAGTTTGACGGCGTTGTGTACCTCGGCCAACCACCTGCTTACCACCCGTTGAATTAAAAAGAACGCTACAGATGCAAATACTCAAACCAACGTCTGCGACTGCAGCCCTACCGTCAAAGATATCGGTTCGCAATCTCGACTTTTACTACGGCAAGTTTCACGCGCTTAAAAGCATCAACTTGGAAATTCCAGAGAAAAAAGTGACTGCATTTATCGGACCCTCTGGTTGCGGTAAGTCCACCTTGCTGCGGGTTTTCAACCGAATGTACGAGCTGTATCCTGAGCAGCGCGCGGAGGGCGAAATCATGTTGGATGGTGAAAACCTGCTCAAGTCTAAAAAAGACGTGGCACTGATCCGCTCCAAAGTTGGCATGGTGTTTCAAAAGCCGACGCCGTTCCCGATGTCGATTTATGACAACATTGCATTCGGCGTTAAGCTGTTTGAAAGCCTCAGCCCGTTTGACATGGACGAGCGAGTTGAGTGGGCTCTACGCAAAGCCGCGTTGTGGACGGAAGTCAAAGACAAGCTCAACCAAAGCGGCTCAAGTTTGTCGGGCGGGCAGCAGCAGCGCCTGTGCATTGCCCGCGGTATCGCCATTAAGCCCGAGGTGTTGCTGCTCGACGAGCCCTGCTCAGCACTCGACCCGATTTCGACAGCCAAGGTGGAGGAGCTGATTGCCGAGCTGAAAAAAGACTACACGGTAGTGATCGTGACCCACAACATGCAGCAGGCCGCGCGTTGCAGCGACCACACCGCCTACATGTACTTAGGCGACTTGGTAGAGTTTGGGGTAACGGAAGAGTTGTTCTTCAAGCCCAAGCGCAAAGAGACCGAAGACTACATCACTGGCCGTTTCGGCTGATCAGACGCAAGGGAAAAAGAAAATGCCTGAAAAACACTTGTCCACTCAGTTCGACAGCGAGCTCAACAGCGTGTCCTCATTGGTCATGGAAATGGGCGGGCTGGTTGAAGCACAAATTCGCACCGCGATTTACGCGCTGTCCCACTTCCACGCGGAAAGCGCGGACCAGGTCATCGAGGTCGAGACGCGGGTCAATGCGATGGAGCTGGACATTGACCGTGACTTGTCATCCATCATTGCCCGCCGCCAGCCGACAGCACGCGACTTGCGCTTGTTGATTGCAATTTCCAAAACTACCGCCAACCTCGAGCGTGCGGGTGACGAGGCGATGAAAATTGCACGCATGGTCAAGTCCATCATTGCCAGTGGTGCGTCGCGTTCATTGCCGTCCTCGGACTTGCGGATTGCCGCCGAGCTGGCGTCCGGTTTGTTGCGCAAGGCACTCGACGCGTTTGCCCGTCTGGATACTGCCGCGGCCGTGTCAATTCTTAAAGAGGACGATCAAATTGACAAAGAGTTTGACGGCTTTGTGCGCAAACTTATCACCTACATGATGGAAGACCCGCGCACTATTTCTGCCAGTCTAGACCTGCTGTTTGTGGCCAAAGCAATTGAGCGTGTGGGTGACCACGCCAAAAACATTGCCGAGTTCACGATCTACTTAGTCAAAGGCGCGGACATCCGCCACACCTCAATGGCGCAAATCGAATCCGTTGTTCGCTAGTTCGCTAGTGGCCTGTCAGATTGACGGGCGACGGCGGGCCAGCCGGTCTGGGTTCGGCGTTTGACTGCAAAAAATTACCTCAATGAAACACCTGCCACGCGTATTGATTGTTGAAGACGAGCCTGCGATTGCCGAGCTGATAGCGGTCAATTTGCGTCACGGTGGATTTGACCCGGTGGTTGTACACGACAGTGTGGGCGCGCAAAAAGAGCTGGACGCTGTCTTGCCCGATGTCGTGTTGTTGGACTGGATGCTGCCCGGTCAAAGCGGCTTGTCGTTCGCCCGGCACCTGCGCAAGCAGGCCCGTAGCAAGTCAATTCCGATTTTGATGCTGACCGCGCGCGGCGATGAGCAGGACAAGGTCGCTGGCCTTGACGCTGGCGCCGACGACTACATCACCAAGCCCTTTTCGACGCAGGAAATGCTGGCGCGCGTTCGCGCCGTCCTGCGCCGCCGGGCGCCCGAGTCTGTCAGCGACAGCGTGTCAGTTGGCCCGTTGGTGCTGGACGCCGCAACGCACCGTGTGGCCGTTAATGCGCAAGAGCTCAAACTGGGTCCAACCGAGTTCAAGCTGCTGCACTACTTGATGAAACATGCCGAACGGGTACACAGCCGCTCTTTACTGCTCGACAAGGTTTGGGGCGACCATGTTTTTATCGAAGAGCGCACGGTTGACGTGCATGTCAAACGCCTGCGAGAGGCGCTAGGCACTGCCGGGGCTATGGTGGAGACGGTGCGCGGCGCAGGCTATCGCTTGACGGCACAAACAGCAATGAGCAGCGTAGCCAGTGCGGCCGCGACTCGCAGCAGCGCATGATCGGCCGGTGGTTAGGATTTTTTGCCTGCTCGCTAGCGGGTGGAGCGCTCGGAACATGGGCGCTACGCCCTTACGGCGCGACATTGGGCGGGCTGCTTGGTGCGGTAGTTTGGCTTGCCGTTGACAGCTTTTACGTCCACCGATTGCTGAACTGGCTGCGACTTGAGCAGGGCCACGACGCGCCGTCGCTCAGCACCATCAGCTTTCCTAGTTTGCCGGGTGTTTGGGGCGTTGCCGCTGACCGTACCCGACGCATGTTAAAAAATCGTGACCAACAGTTGCAAGACAGCTTGGCTCGATTGGATGAGTTTTTGGCCGCTATGCAGGCCTCGCCAAGCGGGGTGGTGTTGCTCGATGCCCAAGGCCGCATCGAGTGGTGCAACCAAATGGCTACTCAACACTTCGGCTTTGATGCTCAGCGCGATGTGATGCAGCACATTTTGAATCTGGTTCGCGAGCCCGCTTTTAAGTCCTATATGGGGCTGGCTAATTTTTCGCACGACGTGCTCATTGCGGGTAGCCACAACACGCCGGCACGGCCGGTCAAGCTGTCGGTGCATGTGCATGCGTATGGTCAAAATCGTCAGCTGCTTTTGTCTCGTGACATCACCGCTGTGGAGTTAGCTGAGGCCATGCGGCGTGATTTTGTGGCTAATGTTTCACATGAAATTCGCACACCACTGACAGTGTTGTCCGGCTTTATTGAAACAATGCAGACTTTGCCGCTTAAAAAGTCAGAGCGCGTGCGCTGTTTGGACTTGATGGGCCAGCAGTCGCAGCGAATGCAAACACTGGTGGTTGATCTGCTAACACTGTCCCGGCTGGAGGGCACACCGTTTCCGGGGGCCAGCGACTGGACGGCGCTGTCCACTTTATTTGTTCAATGTGAGCAAGAAGCGCACGCGCTGTCTGCGTTGACTGCGCCGGCTGGCCAGCAACTGTTATTTGATCTGCACACCAACAGTGAGCTGGCGGGAGTCCAGCCCGAGTTGTACAGCGCGTTTTCTAATCTTGTGACCAACGCCGTGCGCTACACACCCGAGGCTGGCTCGGTGCAGGTGAGCTGGGCGGTGTTGCCTGACGGTCGTGGTCAGTTTGAGGTCAAGGACTCCGGCCAAGGTATTGCACCAGAGCACTTGCCGCGGCTGACAGAGCGCTTTTATCGTGTTGACCGAAGTCGCTCGCGTGAGACGGGTGGCACGGGCTTGGGCTTGGCTATCGTCAAGCATGTGGCGCAGCGCCACGGTGCCGAGCTGCACATCAACAGCCAGTTGGGCCACGGCTCGCGTTTTAGGATAGTTTTTCCGGCCAGTCGGGTTCGCACCTTAGTAGCTGCTTGACCACTCAAGCCGTAGATTAAGCGTTTGATCGAGACGCTGCGCAACCCGCTTCGCTTCGGCGAACGGCTCGCGCCAGCAGCCCAACCAAGCTAAGTGCGACCAGCGCGATGGCGACAGCGCTGGTTTTCCAGAAGGTATCGGTTGTACCCGTCGCCGGCAGGCTGCCCAAGCCTCGGTAGGCCACCTGGTAGCCTCCCCACAATCCGAGTCCCCATAGCAGCACGCTGTAGATAGCCAAAGGCGCCAAAGTAACCCGGTAGCAGCGAAGCAAAAAGGCGCTAACGGCCTGAACGCTGTCGGCAAGGTGATAAATTGCTACCCACATCAGTAGCCCTGCGGCCTGTGCGGCGATGACAGGGGTGGCGCAGTACCACCCTGCTAGCGTATTTTTTGCTACAAAAATAGTAGCTGCTAAGGCAATAGATACAACGGCAATTAACTTTAAGGTCATAAAAACGACATGTTTTGCCTGCGCCGGAGCACCTGAGCCCAGCCAAAAGGACACGCGTGCGCTGCTCGCAATAGCCAGCGACAACGGCACCATATAGAGCGCCCCGGCAATGCTGGCGGCAATTTGGTGACTGGCAGACGCTGCCGTGCCTAAACGGGCAATGAACAGCGCCATCAGCGTGAACGAGGTCACCTCCACCAAATAGGCCAAGCCCGCCGGAATCCCGAGGCGAAAAAAGTAACCTATTTCTCGCCAATCGGGCGGCTCCAGCCGTTGAAAAAGAGCAAACGGCTGGTAGAGCGTCTGCGTTTGGAGCATCACCACGGCCATTGCCAACAAAACACAGTTGACGATCAGCGTGGCCCAAGCACAGCCCACGGCGCCCATCGGCTCTACCCCGGCGCCGCCGGCAACCAGCCAGATCGACAGGGGTACTTTTATTGCCAGCGCCACCACCTGCAGCGCGGTCACCATCAGCGGCTTTCCCAGCGACTGGTTAAACGCACTGTAGAGCCGAAACAGCAGCGATGGTGCTAACGCAAACGCCAGCACTGCCAGGTACTCGCGTACGTCGCCGAGTAGTTTTGCAGGCACTTGCGCCCACTGCAGCAGGGGCGCAGGAAACATCAGCGCCAGCATGCCGGCGACGGTAATGATGGCGCACAGGTACAGCGACTGCCGGACGCAAGCGCCGATGGCCCGCAGGTGGCCCGCGCCCTTCATTTCCGACCAGACTGGCAGCAGCGCTTGGACCATACCAATTAGCCCAACGTAGACACTGATGTACAGCGCCGAGCCCACCGAGAGTGCCGCCAACGCTGTGTCGCTGTAGCGCCCAGCAATCAGCGTATCCGCTAGGCCGAACGCCATGACGGCGAACTGACCCGCTAGCACTGAGCCGGCGTGCTCAACGATTACTTTGAATTCACTTTGCGGCTCGCTCGTCACTGTCGGGTCAGCGCTTATTGGGCGTGGGTGAGCTAACTGCTGGGCGCTGGAGCGGGGCACCCATGGCTTGGTTGTTGGTGTGGGCCACACGCCGGTAGACCTGCAGCACCTGGTTGCGGTCAGTAGGGCGGCGTACCGTGGCTTGAAAAGCCCAGTCAGGCAAATGCACCGCCACACTCAGGCGCGCTTGGGCAGATGCGTCAACGACCAAGTAAGGGCAAAAAGCGGCAGGTGTGGTTTGTTGCAGC
>JAYULP010000079.1:0-2371 GCA_043763445.1 Polaromonas sp. | reverse complement strand
CCAGCAATAGCGCGTCAACCCTGCGGGTCATCGGCAAACCGGGATGGACCCAACGCAGGTTTTCCAGGCCCTGCGTAGCGTCAGCTGGCACGGTGCCGGCGCGTCAGCGCACGGGCGATTTCGCGTTTGTCCATGCCATACATGTCGGCAAACTCGTCGGGCGTTTTGCCGCTGCTGTCAAACAGCGTCATCAGTGCCTCGGTGCGTGCCAGTTTTTCGGCGTGCTCGGCCAGGGCTTCTTGCAGCAGCGCGGTGGCGTGCTCATCGCTGGTTTGCACTTTGGCAATGTAGTCCTGGCGGCTCAGACCAGACGCTTCAAAGGCGGCTATTAGCTGCGCCCGAAACTTGGGGCGCAGGTCTTCCCGGGCATGGCGCTGGCGGCGGCGAAACAGCTCCAGCATCGTGAGGTACACATGCTCGGGTGCCACCGGCTGTACCGGCTGGCCGTCGAGGTCGTGGCGTAGCAGCAAGGCCGCCACGCTTTGCAGATAGCGGCTAGAACGGGTGTGCTGGCCCAGCGCGAGCTTGAGCGTGTCTTTGGTGAACACATCAGGGTGGCGCGCCATCAGGTCCTGATACACCCCCAGCTTGAGCGGCAAAAACGCCGCACCAAACAGCTGCGGATACAACTCGAACAGCTTTTGCAGCACTGGCTGCACGGCTTGCAGCTCAGCGTGGAGCCGCGCCTGTCGGGACAGCTTGGGCTCGGCGGCGGTTGGGCACATCGGCTCAGGCGGCGGCACCGGCGACGCCTCAGGCGTGAGCGGGCTTTCGCCTTGCAGGGGCGTGGCAGCAGCGGCAGTGTCCAGCGGCGCGGTGCCCGCCTCGGCCAAGTCATGCTGCGCGGTGTCAACGGGCTCAAGGGCGGCGGAGGTCTCGTGGGATGTGGAGGTCATGGATATAGGGTGAAAAAACGTGAGCAGACAGTCAAAGTCAGCTGGGCATTGTCAACGAATCTCGCCAGTGCACACAATTGGCGCTGCCGGCGCGAACAGCTGGCTGAGCCCCAGCAGAGTAAAAAACTGCGTTTTTACCTTAAATCATGCGCTTGCCGTTGTTTTAATTGCCTGTGTTGCTATTAAAAAAATAGCAAATAACCGCAAACTGAAACTGTTCTTGCCGCCGGTAGCCGCGCCAAACCTAGCGAAGTACGAACAAAGTTTTGGCGATATGCAGGGCCTTGCCACCAAGGTGCGGGACTGTCTTTGCCGCTGGGGTGCAGCTGGCGTTGCCAATACTGTTGTGCGTGAGGTCGTGGTACCGGCGAATACGCCCAGGCAAAACGCCTCAACAGCCAGTCGTACTTGCCAAGGTATGGCCGGCTGCACCTGTTTTTTCACCGCGCCACCGCTTGCGCCAGCCTGCAATGCAACGGGCTTGACAGTGGCAAAAAAGACTTTATTGACCCGAACGAACGGTTTGGGCTAACTGACTGAGTAACTGAGTAACTGAGTAACTGAGTAACTGGCTTCTGGCTTTGCGCTTCAGGCCTTAGGGACACTCTGCAAAACCTCGATTTTTAAATCTACCACCTCTATCAATCAATAGGTTACGTGCGTCGTTCTGCTGAAATCAGGGGTTTTGCAGACCTTCCTTAGCTTTCACGCCATTCGGCCCTTGTTTTCGACCACGCTGCAGCCGGTGATGCGCCAGCTTTTGTTTTTTTGCCGCTGCAGTCTGTAAGTGGCAAGCCATAACTCGCCGTCGACGTCGCTTATTTGTACCCGCTGGATAACATCGTTGTTCTTGCCGTTGGGTCTTAAAAACGCCACCGACGCCGGCCGGTACACCATCGGGTAGCCGCGCTGCACCAGCGCCATGAACCTGGCGGGTGAGCCCACGGCTTGCCGCACGTTGGGTGCCGCATACGAAAACGCTTTGACCGCATCGTCGGCAGCCAAAGCGGCCAGTTGCGCCTTGACTACTTGGCGCACCAGTTTGGCGTCCGAGCCGGTGAACGGCGCAGCCCACGCTTGCGATGCCCATCCTGACAGCAGTAACAGCAGCAACGCTGCGGCTGCGACTGCCTGAGCGGCGCGCGCTGACCAACAGCGCCATACAGCACCGCCATTGCCCGCACGCAGGCGGTGGCAAGTCGATTGCAGGATGTACTCACAGGTCATGGTCATCATTTTTTAGTCGGGCCGGCACGAAGTCGTCTACACGGTGGTGCCGGCGGGGGCGGTGACAGCGGCTACAAACATCAGCTACAAACATCGCTCACAAAATATAACGCAAACAGCGATGCAAACCAGCCCAATCGGTGGCCAGCGGGTGCGCCTTGCCACTCGTTTGCCGGCTGTTGCTGACCTAACCGATATCATGCACGCTGGCCCTCGGCCTTGCGGCCGGACACCGCTCACACAACCTG
>JAYULP010000078.1:0-2371 GCA_043763445.1 Polaromonas sp. | reverse complement strand
GCCCACTGCATGCCGCTGGCGTGACTTTTGTCGTCGCCGGCATTGCCCGCCACACGGCAAGGCTGCTGTCTGACAGGCGGGTGCGTAAAAACCCTTATCATTCGGTTTGATCACGTAACACGGTCGGGCATGCCATCGGATGCCCGTTTTATCACCCCTCATGGCAACAACACCTGCACTGTCCGCAACTTCGCTGGTCGAGTTCAAGGACGTTACTTTTTCTTACCCTGGCTCCGCTGGCGAGCGTGTCATTTTGGACCGGGTCTCCTTCAGCGTGCCACGCGGCAAGGTCACCGCGTTGATGGGTGCGTCCGGCGGCGGCAAAACTACGGTGTTGCGGCTTGTTGGTGGCCAGCAGCAAGCCAGTCAAGGCCAGGTGCTGTTTGACGGGCAAGACGTGGCCCACATGCGCCCAGGAGCGCTGTATGCAGCGCGCCGGCGTATGGGCATGTTGTTTCAGTTTGGTGCGCTTTTCACCGACCTCAGCGTGTTGGACAATGTGGCATTTGCTTTGCGCGAGCACACCGCGCTGCCCGAAGCGCTGGTGCGCGACATCGTGCTGATGAAGCTCAACGCCGTCGGGTTGCGCGGCGCCCGTGATTTGATGCCCAGCGAGGTGTCGGGCGGGATGGCCCGGCGCATTGCGTTGGCCCGCGCCATGGTGCTGGACCCCGAATTAATGATGTATGACGAGCCGTTTTCAGGGCTGGACCCGATATCGCTCGGCACGGCCGCCCGACTGATTCGCCAGCTCAATGACACGCTGGGCATGACCAGCATCATCGTCTCGCACGACCTTGAAGAAACCTTTCGCATTGCCGACAAGGTTATTGTGCTGGCCAATGGCGGCATTGCTGCAGAAGGCACGCCCCAGCAAGTGCGCAATGCCACTGACCCGCTGGTGCACCAGTTTGTTAATGCGCTCAGCGAAGGTCCGGTGAAGTTTCACTACCCTGGTCCAGACATTGCCACCGACTTCGGCTCGTCCGCTGGGCGCAGCCGAGCGCAGCGAGCAGCCACACTATGAGCGCGCTTCATCCGGCGTCGCTGTTGAGGCGCTTGGGCTTCGCGGTGCGCCAGCAGCTCGCCGAGCTGGGCTACGCCGGGCGCTTGATGGCCGGCTTGCTGAGCGTGTCAGGCGTGGCACTGAGGCGCTTTGGTTTGGTGCGTGATCAGATTTTTTTCCTGGGCAACTACTCGCTGCTCATTATTTCGGTGTCGGGTTTATTTGTGGGATTCGTGCTCGCCTTGCAGGGCTACTACACGCTGCAGCGCTACGGCTCGGCTGAAGCGCTCGGTTTGCTGGTGGCGCTGAGCTTGGTCCGCGAGCTGGGGCCAGTCATTACTGCCTTGCTGTTTGCCGGGCGAGCCGGAACTGCATTGACCGCCGAAATCGGGCTAATGAAAGCCGGTGAACAACTCTGCGCCATGGAGATGATGGCGGTAGACCCGGTCAAACGCATCTTGGCGCCTCGCTTTTGGGGCGGCGTCATCGCCATGCCGCTGCTGGCAGCGGTGTTCAGCGCGGTAGGTATTTTGGGCGGCTGGGTGGTGGGCGTGGTGATGATAGGCATTGACGCCGGCTCGTTTTGGAGCCAGATGCAGTCCGGCGTCGACGTCTGGCGTGATGTGGGCAACGGCCTGATTAAAAGCTTTGTGTTTGGCGTGACGGTGACGTTTGTAGCCCTGCACCAAGGCTTTCAAGCGCAGCCCACCCCCGAGGGCGTGTCCCGCGCCACCACCCGAACCGTCGTGCTTGCTTCACTTGCGGTGCTGGGGTTGGACTTTTTGTTAACGGCCATGATGTTCAGCTTGTGAGCGCCGTCAACGTAATTCGCGGCAGGCCATGACCCTAGCTGGCGCACAGGCTTGCCGCTTACTTTTGGGCAAGCCGGCTGTGAATTGCCGCCTTAACAGCCGTGGTGAACAAGGCGCTCCTGAAAAATTTTTGAAGAGTACATGCAATGCAACGTTCTAGAAATGACCTGTGGGTTGGCTTATTTGTTCTCTTGGGCGCTGGCGCGCTCTTGTTTTTGGCGTTGAAGTCAGCTAACTTGCTGACGCTCAATTTCGACACGGATTACAAAGTAAGCGCTAGGTTCGACAACATTGGCGGCCTCAAGCCGCGGGCTGCCGTGAAAAGCGCCGGGGTCGTTGTTGGCCGGGTCGAGAAGATTGTCTTTGACGACAAAGCATTTCAGGCCAGTGTGAGCCTTGCCCTGGACACGCGCTACGCGTTCCCCAAAGACAGCTCGCTCAAAATTCTGACCAGTGGTCTGCTGGGCGAGCAGTACATTGGCATTGAGGCCGGTTTTGGCCAAACCAACTTGGTCGCTGGTGATGTGCTCAAGCAGACCCAGTCGGCTGTGGT
>JAYULP010000077.1:0-5862 GCA_043763445.1 Polaromonas sp. | reverse complement strand
CTGACCACCCGGTGGCACTGGCGTTGCTCAAGGCGTGCCGAGCAGCGGGCGTCAACGGCGTGGCCGGGCCCAGCGCAAACCGCTTTGGGCGGGTCAGCCCGACCACTGCCGCGCATGTTCAGGCTGAGTTTGGTGACACCTTGATGGTGTTGGACGGCGGACCCTGCGCCGTGGGAATCGAGTCCAGCATCGTCGACTGTACCCGCGCTCAGCCGGTGTTGCTGCGCCCCGGTGTGCTCACCCGTGAGCAGTTGCAAGCGGCGTGTGGCGAGCCGGTGCTGCAGCCGCAAGACCTGGTCAGTCCAGCGCCGCGTGCGTCGGGCACCCTGGCGTCGCATTACGCGCCCCAGGCCAAAGTCCGGCTGATGCAGGCCAGACCACTTCAAACCGCGCTCGACGTGCTGGGCACGCAGGCGGCCCACATTGCGGTGTATGCCCGCACCATTGTGCGGATTCAGTCTGACAGGGTGCTGTACCGGCGTATGCCTGACGATGCGCAGGCGACGGCGCAGCAGCTGTTTGCGGTGCTGCGCGGCTTCGACGCGCAAGGCGTCAAGTTGATTTGGATTGAAAGCCTGCCCGCTGACACGGCTTGGGACGGTGTGCGCGACCGACTGGTGCGCGCCGCCGCTTGATGCCAACGGCATGGGCGCTGCGCCATGTAACGGCAACAAAAACGAAAAAAGGGCAACACCACACGGTGTTGCCCTTTAAATCTGGAGCGGGAAAAGAGGCTCGAACTCTCGACCTCAACCTTGGCAAGGTTGCGCTCTACCAACTGAGCTACTCCCGCATAACAAGCTTTGTATTTTAGTGTGCATTTAGACTTTTTTTGTACGGTGCTAAAAATATTGTGGAGGCGGCAACACCAGCGCCTGCACAACCGCGGGGATTGCGCCTTGTTTTTTGACTTCTGGCTTCTGGCTTCTGGCTTCTGGCTTTTGACTTTTGCCTCAGCGTTGCCTACGGCTGGCTTTGGCCGCCTGGCCGGTTAAAGCACGAACGCCGCCGCACCATCGGCTTGTTGCACCCTGCTGGCCATGCCAGTGGCTACCCAACACGGCGCAGCGCTGGTGCTTTGTACGGCTGGGGCTGCACAGCGCTGCCGGCGGTAGCCGCGTGCATTGGCGCGGGCGGCTACCGCTTTGCAAACGCAGGCCAGCGCGCCATCACGGCCACAAATGTCGGCAGTGGCACTGGCGGTCGCCCACGCTTTGTCGCGCTATCGAATTATTGGCTTGGGCAGGTCAAATTGTGTTAGCCAAGTAGGCGCTTTTCCACATTTGAAAATCTGCTTAATTGTTAGGCAGCGCGTCGCCAGAGCCCGCCAAATGGTGGTTTAGCGGCTCTGTACGCGGCTCATCAACAAAGTTATCCACAGCCGCTAGGGATAACTTGTCGCGCTGTGGATATCTGCAGTGGCTGTGGGCTTTGCATAGCAGCTTATCGGCCAGTTTTTAGTCCGCCAAAAGTATTTTTAACTCTTTTTTAGCTACTTTTGACGCCCTAAAAGCTGGCGCTTAAAAATAAGGCATAGCCCACTCAGCCCGCGCCAATAGGTGCTTTGCGCCGCTTGTCATGGGCTCATCAACACAGTTGTCCACATTGCACAGGGATAACCCGAAAAGTGTGTTTTTGGCGCTGAACCCGGCGGTGCGGGGTCCAAGCAGGCACCGCAGCGCTGGCCAGTCAGTGAGCTGTTCATTGCGCAGCTCAGCCCGGCCGGTGCATCTTGAACAGCTGCGCTGGCCCCACGGTGAAGTAATCGGCTGGCCCGCCGGCGCGCAGAATATGGCCGGCGTTAGCCGTGTCGTAGACGCCGTCTTTGAGCAGTGCGCGGGCAATATGCACCGCCACCACCTCGCCCAAAACCAGCCAGCTGGGCACCTTTTCACCGCTGGCGGCTTGCAGCTGCACGATCTGGGTGAGCTTGCATTCAAACGACACCGGACTTTGCAGCACCCGGGGGACGCTGATCACACGCGATGCGACGGGCGTGAGGCCGGCCAACTCAAACTCGCTGATGTCGGGCGGCACCGGCGCGCAGGTTTGATTCATTTGCTCGGCCAGCGCCTGCGTGACCAAACTCCAGGCGAACTCGCCAGTCGCTTGAATGTTACGCACCGAGTCTTTGTAGCCCACGCTTGAGAACCCGACGATGGGCGGCGTGTAGTTAAACGCGTTGAAAAAACTGTACGGTGCAAGGTTCAGTGCCCCCTGGGTGTTGTGGGTTGAAATCCAGCCAATGGGGCGTGGCCCAACAATGGCATTGAACGGGTCATGCGGCAAACCGTGGCCGTTTTTGGGCTGATAGAAGTGCTGGTTGGGTGGGGTATCGGGCACGGGAAGCTCCTGTCCATAGTGAAAACGGCGGCATGCCACCACCATACCGATAAACCCGTTGCCGGGCGGCGCAGCGGGTAACTGGCGCTAGCCCCGCGGTTGACCGGGCCCCACGAGTCAAAAAAAACAGCCCCATCGCCCTGAGCTTGCCGATGGGGCTGTTCGGTTGTGGTCTGGCTGACGGGCTGGAGGGTAAAAAGGCAGGCTTTTTTTAGCCAGCGCAGAGCGAATGCAACGTTAACACCCCGCTAGGCCCGGTCAGTCAATAGCGTTGCAACTCGGGCCGGCTTTGTTGCTTTAGCTCTTGCCGTGCGCTTTCTTTGACCGCCCAGTCCACCAGCGCGTTTAATGCTGGGCGGGCCGCCGGCGCGTTGGGGTGGTTGATGATGGCTGCCACCACCAGACGGCGTCCGCTGGGCGTGTGCAGATAACCGGCCAGCGCAATGCTGTCTTTGAGGCTGCCGGTTTTCAGATGTGCCGCGCCGGCTGACAGGCGTGATTTGCTGTGGTGCAAGGTGCCATCGACGCCGGCAATTGGCAATGACGCCATTAGCTCGGGCATGGCTGCGCTTGCAAAGGCGGTTTGAAGCAGGCGCGCTAAGCCCTGCGGGCTGATGCGTTCAGTGCGCGACAAGCCGCTGCCGTTGTCTAGCACCGGCACGTCTTGCTCGCCAAAGCGCTCACGCCACCAGCGGCCCACCACTTCGCGCGAGGCCTCGGCGCTGGCAGCGCTGCCCGGCTGCAAACTCAGGGTTAAAAACAGCTGCTGCGCCATCACGTTGTTGCTGTATTTGTTGATGTCTCGGATCACCTCGGCCAGCGGCGGCGACATGGCTTCAAACACTGGGTGCAACCCGGCCGGGGCGCTGCCCTCCTTGACGTGCCCGCCGAGCTTGCCACCCAGCGCTTGCCACATCCCCAGCACGGCCCGTTCGGCGTAGCGGGCCGGGTCGGCATATGCGACTGCCCAGACTTTCTCGCCACAACTGGCGGCGTAGCTGCCCTCAAAGCTGATGCGCAAGGGGTCGCTAAAGTGCGCCTTCAGCGCGCTGCGGTAGTCGCCGCAGTCCGCGCCGGGGGCAGACAGCGCCACGCTGGCCTGGGTTTGCACCTGGGCCAGCGGCGGCTCAAAACTGACGCTGGCCGTGGCGCCCGTTGGTTGAGATTTGAACGTCATCACCACTGACTTGAAGTTCAGCAGCAGCGCGTCGGGCGCGGCGTTGTAGGGCCGCAGCGGCTCGCCGTCAAAGTCCGCTGGGCTCTGGCGGCTTGGCGCAAACGCGCTGCGGTCCAGCAAAATGTCGCCGGTGATGGTTTTGATGCCCAGGCTTTGCACTCGTCGCAGCAGCAGCCACAGCCGTTCTTGTACCAGCTTGGGGTCGCCACGCCCTTGAATGATCAGGTTGCCCGTGAGCACGCTGTCGGCTACCGTGCCGTCAAGGTACACCGGCGTGGCCCAGGTGTAGGCCGGACCCAGCAGTTCCAGTGCGGCGTATGTGGTCACCAACTTCATGACGGACGCCGGGCTCATTGCCATGCCCGCTTGCACACTGAGCAATGGGGCTGATCTGCCGGTCACGCTGGGCGCGGCGTCCACCACAATGGCTGCCAGCGCTTCGCGCGGCACCTTGGCTTGCACCAGCAGTGCCGAAACCTCGGGCGGCAGGGTGTTGACGGGCTGCTGCGCCGCAGCCGGCAGCGCGGCGGCAGCCAGCAGCAGCAGCACGGCGACTGTTGCCACGGACAGCAGAGCCAAAGGGCCGCGAGAAGGCAGAACAAACATCATGCACAAATTATCGGCGTCAGGCCGGATAATCATGCCAGCGCCCAGCTGCTGCCATTTGACTTGTGATGCGCTACCAGCAGGCTATCAAACTTCATAGCACTCCAAGCAATAAATGAGCGGGCAAGCACCGACTTTGACCTAAAAATGACCTCACAAGCGCTTGTTAGCTCGCCCAGTTACCCCGCTACGCGATTTTTGGCTTTTGACACCTCAACCGACGTAATGTCGATTGCGCTGACTGACGGCCAGCGCGTGTGGCAGCACACCGGCCCCGGGGGGGCCAAGGCGTCCACCACCTTGATACCCGCTATTTTGGCGCTGCTGGACCAAGCCCAGCGAGAGGTGGGCTTGACGCTGCAAACGCTGGACGCCATCGTTTTTGGTCAGGGCCCAGGCTCGTTTACCGGCCTGCGCACGGCTTGTGCTGTGGCGCAGGGCTTGGCGTTTGGCGCGGCCAGCGGCCCGGGCGGCCCACATGCAGACGGCCTGCCGGTGCTGCCGGTGCCGACGCTGCTGGCGCTGGCCGAGCAAGCCCGCTTTGCCTACGCAGCCCTTGCCGGGGCGGGTGCCAACGCGCCGCTGCGCATCACCGCTTTGCTCGACGCCCGTATGGACGAGATGTATGTGCAAAGCTATGACTTCAATAGCGGTATAGAAAATGCAAACAAGGGCATCAGCATGATTCGGCCTGAATGCCTGGTGCCTGAGCCAGTCAACGGCCAGACGCTGCTGCTGGCCGGCAATGTGTTTGGTGTGTATGCCGGGCGGCTGCCTGATGTGTCAGCTTTTGCCTGTATCCAAGCGCTGCCAACCGCTACTGCACTGCTGCGCTTGGCCCCAGCGTTGGCGGTTCGCGGTGGGTGCGTGCCGGCTGATCAGGCATTACCGTTGTATGTGCGCAACAAGGTGGCGCAAACCACCGCCGAGCGCTGCCAGGCAAAGGCTGAAAAAATGCAGCTTGCGCTGGCCCCTGATACGGCTAGCATTGGCATCGGCTGAGTCACCCTCAGCTGCCTGCCTTCAGCCCACCGACACCTTGCGCTACAACGCTATGAATGCCCTTGTCACTGCCACCACCGCCAGCGCTGCTGCGCTTGTTGTCAATGACGAGGCAATTCGTGAAGCCCAGTTTGCGCCCCTTACCGCTGCGTCACTGGACGCGGTGCTACAGCTTGAAAACAGCGCCTACCCGCAGCCGTGGACGCGCGGTAACTTTACCGACTCGCTCAATGCCGGCTACCAAGCCCAGCTGCTGGTAGCCGAGCCCGAGGTGCTGTTGGGCTACTTTGTGGCCATGAAAGGACTCGATGAGGTGCATTTGCTCAACATTACCGTAGCGCCCGCCTTCCAGCGCCAGGGTTGGGCCCGCGTTATGCTGGACGCGCTTGCCGTCTGGGCGCGCGGGCAGGGCGCACAGTGGCTGTGGCTGGAAGTGCGGGTGAGCAACCTGCGTGCCAAGTCGGTCTACGAGGGCCACGGCTTTCGCTGCGTGGGTCTGCGTAAAAGCTACTATCCAACGGGTGGTGCGGGTGGACGCCGTGAAGACGCGCTGGTGATGAGCCTGCTGCTGACTACCGTTTGAGCCTGCGCCATGTCCATCCCTAATGCTCCCCTGAATGCGCCGATGCCCAATGTAGTGACCCAAAACGCCCCGCCGTTGCGGCTCGATGAGCGCCAGCGTGCTCTGCTCATGGAGATGGGAGTGCGCGTTTTCTCGCCCCTGCCAGACGCTG
>JAYULP010000076.1:0-2380 GCA_043763445.1 Polaromonas sp. | reverse complement strand
CGGGCTTGCCGTCGAACGTGTTGATGATGTTGATGCCGTCAGGCCCGCACATGCGGTAGTGCAGGGTTAAAAATGAGCCCGCTTCGATCACAGGCAATGCGCTGACAGTACGCGAAATGACATTGGGGTTGGACATAGAGCTTTCGGGCAAACCGCCAGCAGCGGTGTTTGTAAACTGCTCATATTGTAGAAACCTGTATGAACGCCGCTCGCACCCCGGCAGATTGGCCTCAATGCTTTTGAAAGACCTGCCGCTAAACGCCCGTCCGCGTGAAAAACTGCTGGCACGCGGGCCCGGCGCATTGAGCGACGCCGAGCTGTTGGCACTGCTGCTTCGCACGGGTTTGCCCGGCAAAAACGCGCTGCAAATGGGCCAAGAGCTGGTTGACGTCTTTGGCGGCGTTGCGGGGCTACTGCACACCAGCGCGGACTCGCTGCGGCGCGTCAAGGGGCTCGGGCCGGCCAAACGCGCTGAAATTGTGGCGGTGCTGGAGCTGGCACGCCGGGCACTGGCGCAACAATTGACTGAAAAACCTGTGTTTGCCACGCCACAGGCAGTGCGCGAGTATTTGCAACTGCAACTGGGGGGCCGCTCACATGAAATTTTTGCTGTACTGTTTTTGGACAGCCAACACCGCCTGCTCGCGCTCGAAGAGCTGTTTCGCGGCACCCTCACCCAAACCAGTGTGTACCCGCGCGAGGTGGTTGTGCGTGCGCTGGCCCACAACGCCGCCAGCGTGGTGCTAGCGCACAACCACCCCAGCGGGGCGGCCCAGCCGTCGCGCGCCGACGAGGCGCTCACGCAAACCCTGAAAGCAGCGCTTGGCCTGGTCGATGTGCGGGTGCTGGACCACTTTGTGGTCACCTGTGCCCAAGCGGTGTCAATGGCCGAGCTGGGGCTGCTCTAATGAGGCAAAACCTTTGTCTCTTTCATGACCACCGCCCGCTCCTCCTCCAAAAAACCTGACCTGACTCCGGCTCTGCGGCAGGCGCTGGAAAGCCTGCTCCAACAGGCCGCGCCAGCGCCGTTGGCGTCGTCCCCCGGCCCTGCCATACCAGCGGCTACGCGAGCGCAAAAACGGCCAATTCACCAGCCGGACTTGCGCCGTGCGCCGCCTCGGCCCACACCCCGTGCGGCCAAGGCCACTGCGCCCCAACGAGTGGTCAAAAAAACAGCGCCGTCAACGCCTGCCCTGCCGACGGTCAAAGCGCTTGGGGACCTGCTAGGCGTCAAGCAAGCCATTGAAACCCGCGCCCGGCTGGCCGCCGAACGCGACGCCGCCCGCCAGCGGCTGCAAGCCAAGCTGCGGGCTGAAAAAGAGCTGTTCAGCCGCGCCGTCGGTCCGGTCAAGAATTTGCCGCCCAAACACCGGCCCGGCCAACGCGCCGAGCTGCCGCTGGTGCAGGCCCTACCGATTGCGGTACAGCACCAGCGCGACGAGCTGGCGGTGATGCGTGAAGCTATTTCTGATGAATTTGATGTGGAAACCCTGCTGGACACCGACGAGTCGCTGAGCTTTCGCCGCCCCGGCATGGGCCCCGATGTGGTGCGCAAGCTGCGCCGCGGCGGCTGGAGCATTCAAGCCCAGCTTGACCTGCACGGACTGCGCCGGGAGGACGCCCGCGAGGCGTTGAGTCAATTCATCAAAGACGCCGCCAAAATGGGCTGGCGGTGCGTGCGGGTAGTCCACGGCAAGGGTTTAGGCTCACCAGGTAAAACGCCGGTGCTCAAGGGTAAGGTGCAAAGTTGGCTGGTTCAAAAACAAGAAGTGTTGGCTTTTGTGCAAGCGCGCCCGGCACATGGCGGAGCCGGAGCACTGGTCGTGCTGCTTGACCAGACATAACTCGGCTAGCAGCGCTTGAGTACGCCCCAAGGCGCTGCTCAGCCAGACCAAGTCGGCTAACACGGGTAAAAATTAGCTTTTTTAAGCCAAATCCGGTCTTTGCCCACGTGTTTTAACTATTTATTGCTATTGATTACATAGCAAATTTAAGTCTCATTTGTCCCGCTTGCGTGTTGCGTCAGCGGTTTGAAAAAGCAAGGCCTTGAGCCCGCTGTGCAGCGCGGCATTGGCACCGGTTTGCGCCATCGCCTGGACAACACAGGCCAGCTGCTGGTTTGGCTCGGCAACACCAATGTCCAGCAGATAACGCGCCAAGGCCCAACCCACCGCCAGAGCCACAACAAAGACCAAAAACCCAGCCAGCAGTCCAACGCCCGCCAGCTCAGCGCGCTGCGCCTGCCGCCACAACGAGACTCGGCAACGCCAATGTGGCCACTGCCGGTTTGCCCAGGGCATGTGGCGCAACCGGGGTTTGGAGTGAGCACAACGCTCGGGGTAGTGCGGGGGCCACCCACCCGACTGCACAAAAACTAAAA
>JAYULP010000075.1:0-2383 GCA_043763445.1 Polaromonas sp. | reverse complement strand
GAAGAAGCTCAAACCACAAAAACTAGAGTTTTCCCTGCTGGCTCAGTGCGTTCTAAGCCGCGGTTGTCGCCGGCAATTTTGAGCGATAAAACTGGCTCACCTGATTTAGGTAGCGCCGTTGAACCACGGTATGCGCCAGCGTGTGCGGCGACTGCTTTGGTGTACGCAGCTAAAAAGCTATGGTGCCCGGGGCCGGAATCGAACCGGCACGCCTTTCGGCGGGGGATTTTGAGTCCCCTGCGTCTACCAATTTCACCACCCGGGCTGCAAAAAGCGAAGCTCTAAATTATGGCACAGTGTGGGCGATGAATTATCCAACTCTTGAAGATGTGATTGGCAAGACACCACTGGTGCGCTTGCAGCGTATTGGTTTTGACAACAACCTGTCCCGCCGTAACCTGATTTTGGGCAAACTGGAGGGCAATAATCCGGCGGGCTCGGTCAAAGACAGGCCGGCGGTGTCGATGATCAAGCGGGCCGAAGAGCGCGGCGAGATCAAACCCGGGGACACCCTGATTGAGGCGACCTCGGGCAACACTGGCATCGCGCTGGCAATGGCCGCTGCCATCAAGGGCTACCGTATGGTGTTAATCATGCCGGAGGACTTGTCGATTGAGCGGGCGCAAACCATGAAAGCGTTTGGGGCCGAGTTGCTGCTCACGCCAAAAAGCGGCGGCATGGAACACGCCCGCGACCTGGCTGAACAAATGCAAAAAGACGGCAAGGGCAGGGTGCTTGACCAGTTTGCCAACGCAGACAACCCGCGTGTGCATTACGAGACCACTGGCCCGGAAATATGGGCTGACACGGCCGGCAAGATCACCCACTTTGTCAGCGCGATGGGCACTACCGGCACCATTACCGGCGTGTCACGCTTGCTGAAGGAGAAAAACTCGGCTGTTCGTATTGTCGGGGCGCAACCTAGCGAAGGCTCCCGTATTGCCGGCATCCGTAAGTGGCCGCAAGCGTATTTGCCAAAGATTTATGACGCCTCCCAGGTCGATGAGATCGTGTTGGTTAGCCAGCTGGACGCGGAAGATATGTGCCGGCGCTTGGCCCGCGAAGAAGGCATTTTTGCGGGCGTGTCTGCTGCCGGAGCTTGCTGGGTAGCCCAGGAAGTCGCCAAAACGGTAGAGGACGCCGTGATCGTGTTCATCGTGTGCGACCGCGGCGACCGCTACTTGTCGACCGGTATTTTCCCCGCGTAAGGCCATTTTTCGGTTAAAACTGCTTATGGCCGCTGTGTTTATTGCCTAGACAGCTATGGAATTGATAGTATTTTTTTTGGCGGGCTTGGGGCGGCGCTTGAGCGTTGCCTGCCTACCGCTGCGGCGGGTGTGCTGCGCCATTGGTGCCCGTCAGCTAGCGCACAGCGGCTAGCGACACGCCAGGCGATCATTGCCTACTGCGCTATTTGCCGCAGCGTTGGCCGCAGCGCTTTTAACATCACGCTAACCGCCATTTATTTTTAGCTTGTTGCGCCGCCAGCAAGCTAGCCCACCAGCGAGAAAAGCCAATGAATATTTCCAAAGAACTTGACACACGCGGGTTGAACTGTCCGCTGCCTATTTTGAAGGCCAAAAAAGCCCTCAGCGACATGCAGGCCGGTCAGCTGCTGCGGGTGGTGTCAACGGATGCAGGCTCAAAGCGTGATTTCCAGGCGTTTGCCCGCCAGACCGGTAATGAATTGGTTGACCAACAAACCGTTGGTGCAGACTTTGTTCATGTGCTCAAACGGCGCTGAAAAGTCAGCGTGTTGATTGGGGGCTCAATAAGGCAGTAGCTTGGTGTTGTACACACCACTCCTAAGCCTGAGCTTGCCCAAGCCTGCTGGGCAGAAAAAACCCTCGGTAAGCTCGAAGCGAGCGCAAAAGTGGCTTCCCCACCTCGCCTTGCCTCACCTGACCTGACCTGACCTGACCTGACCTGACAGGGCCGGCTCAGCTGGTTACCGCCGCACCGCTCAAGTCCAGTTGCAGTGCGGTCAAATACGCACGAAAGTGCGCGCCGACCTCTGGGTGCTGCAGCGCCAACTCGACTGTGGCTTGCAAAAACCCCTCCTTGCTGCCGCAGTCGTAGCGTTTGCCCTGGTACTGTAGGGCGTATACCGATTCGCTCAGCAACAAACTGGCAATGCCGTCGGTGAGTTGAATTTCCCCACCCACCCCACTGCCTTGCGCGCGAATGTGCTGAAAAATAGCGGGCGTCAAAATGTACCGACCGGCCACACCCATGCGCGACGGCGCAAGCTCTGGCGCGGGCTTTTCGACAATGCTGCGGACCTTCATCATGCCAGCGCTGAGCGGGTCGGCCGCCACGATGCCGTAGCGGCCAGTGTGGGCCAGTGGCACTTCCTGTACCGCCAAAATAGACTGGCCAACCG
>JAYULP010000074.1:0-2384 GCA_043763445.1 Polaromonas sp. | reverse complement strand
CGCGAGCCTGCTAATTTGCGCTCTGGTGTGCTGGCCGATGGCGTGGATCAGGCCGGAGCAGAGCTGCGCATCAGGTGGTCAAACGCGCCCAGTGCTGCTTTGGCGCCGTCGCCTGCTGCGATGATGATTTGCTTGAACGGCACCGTTGTGGCGTCGCCCGCTGCAAATATGCCGGGCACCGACGTTTGGCCCTTGGCGTCCACAATGATTTCGCCATGCTGGGTCAGCGCCACAACACCTTTTAGCCAGTCGGTGTTGGGCACCAGACCAATCTGGATGAACACGCCCTCAAGTGCCACAGTGTGCACCTCGTTGGTGGTGCGGTCTTTGTAGACCAGCGCGTTGACTTTTTGGTCCCCTGTGATCTGTGTGGTCTGTGCGTGGGTGATGATGGTGACGTTTGGCAGGCTTTGCAGTTTGCGCACCAAAACAGCGTCGGCCCGCAAGGCTTTGTCGTACTCAATAACCGTCACATGGCCGACCACGCCGGCTAGGTCAATACCGGCTTCGACACCGGAGTTACCGCCGCCAATCACGGCTACGTGTTTGCCCTTGAACAAAGGACCATCGCAATGCGGGCAGTAGGCGACGCCTTTGTTTTTAAACTCTGCCTCACCGGGCACATTGATGTTGCGCCAGCGTGCGCCGGTTGAAATCACTACTGATTTGCTTTTCAGTGATGCGCCGCTTTCGAGTTGCACTTCAATTAAATCGTTATGCGGGCCGGTATTGAGCACCAGCCCTTTGGCGCGCTGCATGTTCATTATGTCCACGTCGTAGCTGCGCACATGCTCTTCAAGCGCTAAAGCAAACTTGGGCCCATCGGTTTGTTTGACGGAAATATAGTTTTCAATGCCCAGCGTGTCTAAGGTCTGGCCGCCGAATTTTTCAGACGCTACCCCAGTGCGGATACCTTTGCGGGCGGCATACACCGCTGCCGCTGCACCGGCCGGGCCACCACCGACGATCAACATATCAAAGGCGGCTTTGGCATCAATTTTTCTGGCTTCCCGCTGCACACCACTGGTGTCGATTTTGGCCAAAATCTCTTCCAAGCTCATGCGGCCTTGGCTGAACTCGGTGCCGTTCAAAAACACTGTGGGCACTGCCATGATCTGGCGCGCCTTGACTTCGTCTTGGTACAGGCTGCCGTCAATCATGGTGGTGCGAATGCGCGGATTTTGAACCGCCATCAAATTGAGTGCTTGCACCACATCTGGGCAACTGTGGCATGACAGGGAGACATAAACTTCAAATTCAAAGTCTGCGTCAAGCGCGCGGATTTGTGCCAATACGTCCGGCTCTACCTTGGGCGGATAGCCGCCGGTTTGCAGCAAGGCCAAAATCAGTGATGTGAATTCGTGCCCCATAGGCAGGCCGGCAAAGCGCGGGCCGTGATTCTCGCTGGGGCGGTTAATTGAAAACGAGGGCTTACGTAAGTTGTCGCTGCGGCTTTCGGTCACGCTAACCAGCGCAGAGCAGTCGGCGACATCTTTGAGCAAAGACTGCAACTCGCCTGATGCCTTGCTGTCGTCCAGCGAGGCCACGATTTCAATTGGCTGACTCGCGCGGTCGAGGTAGCTTTTAAGTTGGGCTTTGGTGGCGGCATCCAGCATGGTGTTTTCGCTTTGTGATCTGCAACGTGTAGGCTGCAACGGGGAAGTAAAAAAGCCCCAACCTCTGCGTTCGGGCTCGGCGCTGTGGCTTGGGCTTAAATTTTGCCGACGAGGTCAAACGATGGTTTGAGCGTTTCAGCGCCTTCGTTCCACTTGGCTGGGCAAACCTCGCCCGGGTGAGCAGCGATGTATTGCGCTGCTTTGACGCGGCGCAGCAGTTCTTTGGCATCGCGGCCAATTCCGTCTGGGTGAACTTCCATGGTTTGAATCTTGCCTTCGGGGTTGACGATAAAGGTGCCGCGCAAGCACAGACCTGCAGCGTCGCCCTCAGTAATCAGCACATCAAAGCCCTTGGCCAGCACCTGAGCGGGGTCGCCAATCAGCGCGTAGTGGACTTTGCTCATCTCTGGTGAGCTGTCGTGCCAGGCTTTATGGGTGAAGTGGGTGTCAGTTGACACACCGTAGATGTCCACTCCCATTTTTTGGAACTCACCATAGTGGTCAGCCAAATCACCAAGCTCGGTGGGGCAGACGAAGGTGAAAGCCGCTGGAAAAAACACAAACACAGACCATTTGCCATGAATAGTCGCATTGCTAACAGGAACAAACTTGCCGTTTTGGTAAGCACTATTTTTGAACGAAACAACGGCGGTATCGATAAGGGACATGTAAGCTCCGGAAAAAACTGTTGAGATTTTGTAGCGATTTAGCAACTCGATAGTCTAGTGTGTGTTGTTCATTAGGACTGATAGATTTTGACTATTTTTT
>JAYULP010000073.1:0-5888 GCA_043763445.1 Polaromonas sp. | reverse complement strand
CGGTGATGCGCTCGACTTCGTTTTTGGAGCCAAGCACGACGCTCACGCGCTCGTGCAGCTTGCCGGGCTGGAGGTCAAGGATGCGCTCACGGCCGTTGGTCGACGCTCCGCCGGCTTGCTCGACAAGCCAGCTCATTGGGTTGGCTTCGTACATCAACCGCAGCTTGCCTGGCTTGTCAGGCTCGCGTTTGTCCCAGGGGTATAAAAACACGCCGCCACGGGTCAGGATGCGGTGCACGTCGGCCACCATTGAGGCAACCCATCGCATATTGAAGTCTTTGCCGCGTGGGCCATCGGTGCCGGCCAGGTTTTCGTCGATGTAGCGCTTGACCGGGGCGTCCCAGTGGCGCATATTGCTCATGTTGATGGCGAACTCTTTGGTGTCCTCCGGGATGCGGGTGTTCTCGCCCGTCAGCACAAACGAGCCTTGCTCGCGGTCTAGGGTGAACATGACAACGCCGTCCCCTACGGTCAGCACCAGCGTGGTTTGGGGACCGTACACGCAGTAACCGGCGGCGACCTGCTGGTTGCCGGGTTGCAGAAAGTCGCTTTCTTGAACGCTGTCGTGGCCGTCAGGCTTTTTCAGCACGCTGAAAATCGTGCCGATGCTGACGTTCACGTCAATATTGCTGGAGCCGTCAAGGGGGTCAAACAGCAGCAGGTACTCCCCCTGGGGGTAGCGGTTGGGCACCAGGTAGATGCTGTCCATTTCTTCGGACGCCATAGCGGCCAAGTGGCCGCCCCATTCGTTGGCCTCAATCAGCACTTCGTTGGCGATGATATCGAGGTTTTTTTGTACTTCGCCTTGGACGTTTTCGCTCTCCGCGCTGCCCATGGCGCTGCCAAGTGCGCCCTGCGTGACCGCTTGGCTGATGCTTTTGCAAGCGCGCGCTACCACTTCAAGCAGCAGGCGCAGCTCGGGTGGAATATGGCCTTTGAGGCGCTGCTGTTCGACCAGATAACGGGTCAGTGATACTTTTTTAGACATGGTGGTGCCGGTCAATCAAAAAAAGGGGGGAGTCTCAGCCGGCCAGGGCGCGGCTGACGACCTCTTGGGTGTCTTTGCTCAAGCCGGGCTTGGCAGCCACCCGGGCAACGGCCTCCCGGGCAGCCGTGCGGTAGGGCTCAGCAAGGCGGCTCCAACGGTCCAGCGCGCGGGCCAAGCGGGCGGCAACTTGCGGGTTGATGGCGTCCAGCTCGATCACTCGGTCGCTCCAAAAAAGATAGCCTGCGGCGTCCGGGCGGTGAAACGCCGCTGGGTTGCCCGCAAAGGTGCTCACGACGCTGCGAGCGCGGTTGGGGTTGCGCAGGTTGAAGTCCGGGTGCTTCATCAACGCCTTGACTTTGGGCAGGATGTTGCCTGCGCGGTCAGGCGCGGCTACTTGCAAACTGAACCACTTGTCAAGCACCAGGGCCTCCTGGGAAAACATGGCGTAGAAGCGGTCCAGCGCCTGCGTCGCCAGCGGGTGGGCCGAGCTGACCAGGGCGGACAAGGCGTTGAACCGGTCGGTCATGTTGCCCGCGTCTTCAAAGCGTTGCAGCGCGCTGGTGGGCCAAGCGGCGTTGCCGGTGGTGTTGGCCGCCAGGCACAGGTAAGTCAGCGCCATGCCAGCGAGGGCGCGCCGCCCTGACGATACCGCGTCGGGGGTGTAGATGCCGGTGTCCTGGTGGGCTGCAAAAACGGCAGCCCATTCGGCGTGCAAGGCGGTGGCCAGCTGCAGGCGCATGGCTTCGCGCACGCTGTGAATTCGCTGCGGGTTGACCACATCGAGTTGTTCGGCTAAGTAGGCCTCAGACGGCAGAGTCAGCACCAGTTCTTTGAAAGCGGCGTCCAGCGTAGGGTGCGCCAGCACCTCGCGCATAGCATCAATATAAGCATCATCTAGCCATGTAGCCGGCGTGCTGTCATCTTGGATAGCTATTGATTTAATAGCATTCAGCGCGCGTGTTACTGCCAAGCGCTGACCGGCTTCCCAGCGGTTAAAGGGGTCGCTGTCGTGTGCGAGCAGGTGCAGCAGTTGGGCGTCGGTGTAGTCAAACACCAGCACCACTGGCGCCGAAAATCCGCGCAGGATAGAGGCAACCGGCTCGGCCGTCACCCCAGTGAAGGTAAACGACTCACTGGCTTGGCTCAACACCAGCGTGCGCTGCGTGACACCGCCAGCACAGTCGTTGGGTGCAAAGTCCGGCGTGCGCAACGTCAGCGGCAGGTCCTTGCCGTCAGTGTCCAGCAGCCCCAACGTGAGCGGAATCACAAATGGCGCTTTGGTTGTTTGGCCCGGGGTGGGAGCACAACTTTGGCTTAACGTCAGGGTGTAGGTTTGCGCGGCTGCATCATAGGCGCCAGCGCCGTGCACGCGGGGGGTACCCGCTTGGCTGAGCCAGTGCTTGAATTGCGGCAACAGGCGCGCCAGGTGCGACGCTGGGTTAGCGTCTGCAATAGCTTGGGCAAAGTCGTCGCAGGTCACGGCTTGGCCGTCGTGTCGGGCAAAGTACAGCGTCATGCCCTTGGCAAAGTTGGCGCGGCCAATCGGGTCGGCCGGGGTAGCCACCAGTGTTTGCATCATGCGAACAACTTCCGAGCCTTTTTCGTAAATCGTCACGGTGTAGAAGTTGCTGATCTCAACATAGCTGTCGGGCCGCACTGGGTGCGCCATTGGGCCTGCGTCTTCCGGGAACTGTGCGGTGCGCAGCACGCGCACGTCCTCAATGCGCTTGACGGCCCGGCCGGAGGGCGTCGGGCACAGGTCCATGCTGAACTCTTGGTCGCGGAACACGGTCAGGCCCTCTTTGAGGCTCAACTGAAACCAGTCGCGGCAGGTGATGCGGTTGCCGGTCCAGTTGTGAAAGTATTCGTGACCGACCACGCTTTCAATATTGCCAAAGTCCACATCAGTGGCGGTGGCTTGGTTGGCCAGCACGTACTTGGTGTTAAAGATGTTCAGGCCCTTGTTTTCCATGGCGCCCATATTGAAGTCACTGGTCGCGACAATCATGAAGCGCTCCAGGTCTAGCGGCAGGCCGAAGCGCGCCTCGTCCCACGCCACTGAGTACATCAGTGAATTCATCGCGTGTTCGGTTTTGTCCAGGTCGCCCGGGCGCACGTACACCTGCAGTGTGTGGTTTTTGCCGGCGCGCGAGGTGATGCGCTGCTCGCGGCAAACCAGCTGGCCCGCCACCAGCGCGAACAAGTACGCTGGCTTGCGGTGTGGGTCAACCCATTTGGCAAAGTGACGCCCGCCGTCCAGCAGGCCTTGTTCGACCAAGTTGCCGTTGGACAGCAGCACCGGATACTTGAGCTTGTCGGCGCGCAGCATGACGCTGAAGCTGGCCATCACATCGGGCCGGTCCAAAAAGTAGGTGATGCGGCGAAAGCCCTCGGCCTCGCACTGGGTAAAAAATGAATCCTGGCTGACGTACAAGCCCATCAGCTGAGTGTTTTTTGATGGGTTGGTGGTGGTGAAAATCTCCAGCTGGCAGTCGTCTGGCAAGTCGCTGAGCACCAGTTGATTGCCGTCGAGTTTGAACGAGCTGCCGTGCCCGTTGACCAGCACACGCGCTAGGTTCAGATCCTCGCCGTCTAAGCGCAGCGGCTGGGGCGGCACCTCTGGGTTGCGGCGCAGCGTCATTTTGTTGAGCACCCGGGTTTTGACCGGGTCCAGGTCAAAACACAACTCGACCGTGTCGATCCAGTAGGCGGGGGCGGTGTAGTCAGCGCGGTGGGTGGCGACTGACGGGCCGGCTCCGGCTCCGCTGGCGTCAAGGTGATTGAACATGAGTGCGTCCTGAAAAATTAAATAAAGCGGTTTGGCCTAAGTAACCTAATCTTGGCTGCAAAGGCGCAAGACGGCTGCTTGAAGATGACGGTAGCGCCGTCAGACAAGGTTGCATGTTGCTCGGTCCAATCGACCGGTAATCTTGGCTTGATCAATGGTTTCCTTATGGCCACGGTTTTTGGGCAATAACTTTGCAATTTCACCTTTCGCGTCCCGCTGCTTCATAGCGTTCGGATCACGCTTGCAATTTGGCTGCCAAATCGCAATAGCGCTTCAGTGCGACCGCTTCAGCGGAAAATAGTGATGCAAACTCCTGGACGAAAAATACAAACTCAAGCGGTCGCTTGTTCGGCAGATACAGCGAGCTTATTGTGGTGGCGAAGTGGGGCGTGTGCTTGACTGGACCGCCAATTTCGCCGTCATCACCAATCATCACAATCAAGTGCCCACAAGACAGCGCATTGATTTTTAAGTGCATCTTCATGGGAGTCATCAGTGCTGTGGCGACTGCGTATCGTCAGGCCGAAGGCCCTCACCAGTCATAAACTCTGCGAGCCTGAAGTTACCCCAATGCGTTGCTCTGTTCATCACACGCCTTGCTTTAAGCTCGCCTCGATGAATGGGTCCAGGTCTCCGTCCAGCACTTTTTGCGTGGCCGAGGTTTCGTAGTTGGTGCGCAGGTCTTTGATCCGACTCTGGTCTAGCACATAGCTGCGGATCTGGTGACCCCAGCCGACGTCGGTTTTGGTGTCTTCGAGTTTTTGCTGGGCTTCTTGCTGTTTGCGCAGCTCAAAGTCATACAGGCGCGAGCGCAGGCGCTTCCAGGCCACGTCGCGGTTGCTGTGCTGGCTGCGACCGTCTTGGCATTGCACCACGATGCCGGTGGGGATGTGGGTCAGGCGCACGGCCGAGTCGGTTTTATTGATGTGCTGCCCGCCCGCGCCGCTGGCCCGAAAGGTATCGGTACGCACATCAGACGGGTTGATGTCGATTTCGATGGAGTCGTCAATTTCGGGGTAGACAAAGACTGACGCAAACGAGGTGTGCCTGCCGCCTGCGGAGTCAAATGGCGACTTGCGCACCAAGCGGTGTACCCCGGTTTCAGTGCGCAGCAGGCCAAAAGCGTACTCGCCGTCAATCTTGATCGTGGCCCCCTTGATGCCGGCAGTGTCGCCGGCGGTTTCGTCCTCAATCGACGTCTTAAAACCCTTGCGCTCTGCATACTTGAGGTATTGGCGCAATAGCATGCTGGCCCAATCACAGGCCTCGGTGCCGCCGGCGCCGGCCTGGATGTCCAAAAAGCAGGGCAGGGGGTCAGCCGGGTTGTTGAACATCCGGCGGAACTCCATTTTTTCGACCTCAGCCTGCGTTTGTGCCGCGTCGCCTTCGATGGACTGCATGCCGGCCTCGTCGCCGTCGCTTTTGGACATGTCAAACAACTCGGTGTTGTCGGCCAACTCGGCACTAAGGCGGTCAATCACCAGCACCACGTCTTCCAGTGACTTTTTCTCGCGGCCGAGCTCTTGCGCGCGTTTGGGCACATCCCAGACCTTCGGGTCTTCAAGGGCTGCGTTGACTTCGCTTAATTTACGTTCTTTAGCAGGATAGTCAAAGATACCCCCGGAGTTCATTGACGCGCAGGCTCAGGTCGGCGAGCTGGTTGCTAATGGCATTGATGTGTTCTGCTTCCATTGGGGAGTCTGTCCTGAAAAAATAGGGTGCGCTGGCGCCAATCGCCTTGATTGCCCCATTTTCTCACGGCTGCACGCCAGTAGCTCAGCTCAGAAACGCTTCAATCATCTGGGCCAGTTGCTCAGGCTGGTCATGGTGCAGCATGTGACCGGCGTCTTCAATCAGTGCTACCCGGGCCTGCGGCACCTGTTTGAGGCGTTCGTGGTACTCGTGCAGGCCGTACTGGTTCTTCCACCACAGGCTCATGGAGTCCTCTGAGGCTTCGACCGCCAGCACCGGCGCGGTGATTTCGCGGTAGACCGCCAGCGTTTCCTCGACACGGTACAAATTGGCGTGGCGGACTTTGTGCCCAGCCTCACCCAAAATTTCCCACTTGCCCGCGCTGTTGGGGCGCGACCAGTGGCTGGCCAGCCAATGCGC
>JAYULP010000072.1:0-2387 GCA_043763445.1 Polaromonas sp. | reverse complement strand
GTCAAATCAGCAGCCAAGACGCTTTGCGCCGTCAAATCAAGCGCAGGCCCGCTGTTGTCAATGTTAGTTAGCTCTTTATTTCGTAGCAACTTGCCCTGGTTGAGGCGGGCCTTGAGGTTCGCCCCAGCGGTGTAGTCGGCCAAGGACTGCAGGCCAGCGTCGCGCGCCAACTCCGGTGTGGCGATGCCGATGCCGTGCTGGCCGGAACTCACGCCGCCCAGCGCGCGTGCCGGCTCAGTGATGCGCCGCAGGCGAGCGATACAGCGCGCTCCACCGCGCTGGTCGAGCAAGCTCCAAGATGTTGCACCCGGCCAGCAAGTCAGCCCTTTGCGGGCACAAAGCGAGGTGCGGTTGTGTGCCCGCAAGGGGCTACAGGCCTCGCGTTGCGTGCCGGCATGCGCTGTTATTTGTGCCGCAGCACCGGGTTCCTGAAGCGTCGTTGGGAAGATCATTTGGGTTTGCGGGGGTTCAGCAGCGGCACTCGGCACTCGTTTGGCGGTTAGCTGAACAGTTTGCCCCGCTTACTCAGGCCGGCTGCGCCCAACCAGATTATCGCAGTGCAGTGTTTTGTTGCCGTGGCCTCAACACTTGCCCATAAGCATCACCGACGCGGCAAGCTTGTGGTTTGGCCTTGTGCGGTGAGAAAAACCATTTTTCCGCTCGCTCCGTGCTGCTCGAAGGGTGTGTTTGTACAAAGCAGGCTTTAACAATCCCGCGGCGAACGATGAGCCAATACCGCTCGCTCAGTCCACAGCAAAAAGTCCCCGTTGTGCAAAAAACTGCACCAGCCGCGGATTGAGCATTTGCTCACTGACTCACCCACGGTAGCGCTGACATCCGCCAAGCGCTGCGCCTCGCTGTTTGTTTTACCCCACCACGTCAAAGCGTTGGCGTTGGCGTTGGCCCAGCGGCTGCGGCTGCGGCTGGCGAATGCTGGCCGCGTAGCGCGGTTTGGCAGTGCTCAAGTGGTCGACAGCCGCACTGCCTGCACAGCAGCTGCCAGCGCTCTGGGCTTATCGCCAACCGGCTCAGGCACGGGCCAAACGCCGCCCTTGGGAGCTTTAGCGGCGGCGTGCTTGGGGCGTAGCTAGGGCGTATGCTGCTCCACCCACCGGCTGACCGGCGCGGGCTCAAACGGTTGAATTACCGGGCGCCGGGCGCTTGATATGTTGTCGGTTGTTGGTTGTTGGTTGTCGGTAAAGTCAAATAAATAGAACTATCAACTCTGTAGTCGCCCTGCGCTCATCGAGGCCGGGGCCGGCCGCAGTCCGGCCCTTTAAACAGCACAGCGCGAGCAGAAAAAATAGTGTTCTCACTTCACGGGGCCAGATCAATCGGCAGCGGCTCACTGCTCGCTGCTGCGGGCAGGCTCGGGTCCCGCCCTGCCCTAGGCGCTAGCCTGCCTGTCACCGCGCAGTTCGACCGGCTGGGCCGGGCTGACGCCGCCGTAGCCCAGCGCCTGCCATGACACCTTGGCCCTACCCGCGCTGGATTGCCCACCGCGGCGGCGGGACGTTAGCGCCCGAAAATACGCTTGCCGCCTTCAAGGTGGGCGCAGCGCACGGCTACCGGATGTTTGAGTGCGATGTCAAGCTAAGCGCGGACGGCGTGCCGTTTTTGCTGCATGACGATACGCTCAACCGCACGACTAATGGTCAGGGCACGGCCAGCGCACAAACCTGGGCCGCGCTGTCAGCGCTGGATGCCGGGGGCTGGCACTCACCTGCTTTTGCCGGTGAAAAAGTGCCTTGCCTTGAGGCCATTGCCGACTATTGTTTGGCCAATGGTTTGCTGCTGAACATCGAGATCAAGCCCGCTCCTGGGGCGCAAGCCGTGACCGGCACTGTGCTCGCCAATGCCGTGGCGGCGTGGTGGAAAGACGCGGCGGTGCCGCCCCTGCTCACCTCATTTCACCCCCTGGCTTTGGCAGCAGCACAGCGGGCGCAGCCGCAGTTGCCGCGGGGCCTGCTACTGGACACTTGGCTGGCCAACAGCGTTCGAGCTGCGCAAGCGCTGGCCTGCACCGCGATGGTTTGCCGCCACACACTGTGGAGCGCCACCAGGGTGGCCCAAGCGCGCAGTGCTGGGCTAAAAACCCTCAGCTACACCGTCAACGACCTCGCGTCGGTTCAGCGACTCGGGGCGCTAGGCACTGACGGCATCATCACTGACCAGATCGGTAGTTTTCCGCCCCGGTCCTGATCAGCGCTGGCCCGCGCGCAACATCAGCAGCTGGCACACGGCAGCTGCAAGCACCATGGCGGCGTAGGTCAGCATCTTGCCGTCGTGCCCCAGGACTACCAAGCCGGTGACCAGCACACCGACATTGACTATGAAAATAATAGCTATCTGTGCAATAAATGAGAGGGCCACTGGCACTTTTGATG
>JAYULP010000071.1:0-14403 GCA_043763445.1 Polaromonas sp. | reverse complement strand
AAATTGACACAACAGAACTCGGGCGTATTCAAACCTAGATGATCAAGCGCTCCACCACACTTACCGGGACAAACTGCCTGAGCAGACCCGCAAGCAGGCAGTGGCGGCAAAAGTAAGTGTGTGTGTGTTCCGACTGGCTCGCCGCGCCGGTCGCGCCGTCGCAAGCGACCTCCGACAAGCTGAACAACGCTGCACTGTTTGTAGCCCGCAGCGCTCCACTTATCATTCGGCGAGAGTTGCTCAAACCAACCGGGCCGCTTTGCACCTATTTTCAGACGCGCTTCAGCGCCAACTGCGACTCAGCTAACTAGAATATTTGAGCTTTACGCGCCGGGCGTTGCGTGCAGTCTGTAAGATATCTCGACTAATAAGTGAAACATGTCAAAAATAAACTTCGCACTTTTGCGCCACACGGCTGTCAATGTTTCTCTGGCCGCATTCATTGCGGCGTCTGCGGTGTTGGCACTGGTGCCATTTAGCGCAACTTTTGCACAAACCCGCACGTTGCCCGACTTCACCGATCTTGTCGACCAGGTGGGGCCATCAGTAGTCAACATTCGCACTATGGAACGCGTGAAGGCCAGTGCTCAAGGCGGTCCTGACGAGCAGATGCTGGAGTTTTTCAAGCGCTTCGGCATTCCGGTGCCACCGGGCGTGCCGCGTTCACCCCGCGGCGAGCGGGGTCAGTCGGAGCCTGACGAAGACCAGCCACGCGGGGTAGGCTCTGGATTTATTTTGACAGCTGACGGCTTTGTTATGACAAATGCACACGTCGTGGAGGGCGCTGACGAAGTACTTGTCACGCTAACCGACAAGCGAGAGTTCAAGGCCAAAATCGTGGGCGTTGACAAACGCACTGATGTAGCAGTGGTAAAAATCGACGCTACAGGCCTGCCAGCAGTCAAGGTCGGCGACGTTAGCCGCTTGCGGGTGGGGGAATGGGTAATGGCAATTGGCTCGCCCTTTGGTCTTGAGAGCTCAGTAACTGCCGGTATTGTCAGCGCCAAGCAAAGGGACACGGGCGACTATTTGCCCTTCATTCAAACCGATGTGGCTATCAACCCGGGAAATTCCGGTGGGCCGTTAATCAATATGCGCGGTGAAGTGGTGGGCATCAACAGCCAGATTTATTCTCGCTCCGGTGGTTTTCAAGGAATTTCTTTTGCTATTCCAATGGATGAAGCGGCGCGTGTTGCTGATCAATTACGCGCAACCGGCAAAGTCACTCGCGGGCGTATTGGCGTGCAAATTGATCAGGTGAGCAAAGAAGTGGCCGAGTCCATCGGCCTAGGAAAACCGCAGGGTGCGCTGGTTCGCGGCGTTGAAGCCGGCGCACCTGCAGAAAAAGCAGGCGTCGAAGCGGGCGACATCATCACGAAGTTCGATGGCAAAACGATTGAAAAATCCAGCGACTTGCCACGCTTGGTCGGCAACGTAAAGCCTGGCACCAAGTCGGTCGTCACCGTCTTTCGACGCGGTGTGTTAAAAGACCTGAGCGTTACGATTGCGGAAGTCGAGCCTGAAAAGGCGGGCCGTAAAGCTGCGGTAACTGAGCCCAAGTCGAAGGCTACACCGCCGGTTCAAGCCTTTGGTTTGGCACTTAGCGATCTGTCCGAAGCGCAGAAAAAAGAGCTCAAAATCAAAGGTGGTGCCAAGATTGACTTAGCTGAGGGCGCCGCTGCTCGCGCGGGCCTGCGTGAGGGTGACGTCATTATTTCGATTGCCAATACAGAAGTGCTCAATGTCAAAGACTTTGAGGCTGTTGTCGCCAAGGCAGACAAAGCCAAGCCGATCAACTTACTGTTTCGACGTGGCGAGTTGGCTCAGTTTGCGTTAATTCGGCCTACCCGCTGACTTTGCGCGGCGCTGTGCAGACGCGTGTTGCAAACTACTTGCGCCCGGTTGATTGTGCGGGCCATGTTGGCTTGCTAAAGCGCGCATGAGCGGTGGCAAAAACAATGCCATGGCAATGCAGTTGGCTTGGGTCAATGCCCCTGCACTTTGCAAACTGCGCTTTTTGCCTACAATCGTGCTCCAGCTGTCGCAGTTGCCAAAAGATTGTTGGTTCAGGGCGTGTCTTTATTAGACGCGCCCTTTTTTATGCTCCCTGCGAGATGCCCCTGAGTGGCATCGCGTTGATTTTACGTTTCAGGCAAGACCTAAGGCACTTCCGTTGATGAATCACATCCGAAATTTTTCGATCATTGCCCATATTGACCACGGCAAGTCAACCCTTGCTGACCGACTGATTCAGCGGTGCGGTGGTCTTCAAGACCGTGAGATGAGCGCTCAGGTGCTGGACTCGATGGACATTGAAAAAGAACGTGGAATCACCATCAAAGCGCAAACCGCTGCGTTGAAGTACATGGCTCGCAATGGCCAAGTCTACAACCTCAATTTGATTGATACACCGGGGCATGTTGACTTTTCATATGAAGTTAGCCGCTCTTTATCGGCCTGTGAGGGAGCGCTTTTGGTAGTCGATGCAAGCCAAGGCGTTGAAGCGCAAACAGTGGCCAATTGCTACACGGCGCTGGAGCTTGGCGTTGAAGTCGTGTCAGTGCTCAACAAGATGGATTTGCCGCAAGCTGACCCTGACAACGCTCGCCAAGAAATCGAAGAGGTCATCGGCATTGACGCCACCGATGCGATCGCTTGCAGTGCCAAAACCGGTATGGGTATCGACGAAATTCTCGAAGCAGTAATCGCCCGCATACCGCCGCCCAAGGGAGACCCAGGCGCAGCGTTACGGGCCATGATTATCGACAGCTGGTACGACGCTTACGTCGGTGTTGTGATGCTGGTGCGGGTAGTCGATGGCCGCTTGGCTAAAGGCGAGCGCATCAAATTGATGGCCAGTGAGGCGACTTACAACGCCGAACAATTGGGCGTGTTTACGCCTCATACTGAGGCTCGCTCCTCGCTGGAAGCCGGTGAAGTAGGGTTTGTGATTGCAGGCATCAAAGAGTTGCAAGCTGCCCGTGTAGGCGACACCATAACCTTGATCAAACCAGGCACCGGGGGTGCGGCATTCACCGCGACCCAGCCGCTACCGGGCTTCAAGGAAATTCAGCCAGCGGTGTTTGCTGGGCTGTACCCGTCTGAGGCCAGCGAGTACGAGTCGCTGCGTGATGCGCTGGAAAAACTCAAGCTCAACGATGCGTCGCTGCATTACGAGCCAGAGGTCAGCGAAGCGCTTGGCTTTGGATTTCGTTGCGGATTTTTAGGTTTGCTGCACATGGAAATTGTCCAGGAACGCCTAGAGCGCGAGTTCGATCAAGACCTGATAACTACCGCACCGAGCGTCGTCTATGAGGTACTCAAAGCCGACGGCACCCTGCTCAGGGTTGAAAATCCG
Source organism: Polaromonas sp. (assembly GCA_043763445.1). GTDB lineage: Bacteria > Pseudomonadota > Gammaproteobacteria > Burkholderiales > Burkholderiaceae_C > Polaromonas. Next base: position 11,045 of record JAYULP010000071.1, on the reverse strand, counting down.
TCGAAAATCCCGGACTCAGGCAAAGTCAGCGAAATTCGTGAACCTATTGTTACTGTGCATTTGTACATGCCGCAAGATTATGTGGGCGCGGTGATGACGCTGGCCAATAACAAGCGCGGCATTCAGCTCAATATGGCATACCACGGCAAGCAGGTGATGCTGACTTATGAGATGCCGCTCGGCGAGATCGTTCTGGATTTCTTTGACAAACTTAAATCTGTCTCGCGCGGCTACGCTTCAATGGACTACGAATTCAAAGAGTTCCGCTTGTCCGATGTGGTGAAAGTGGACATTTTGCTCAACGGCGAGAAGGTCGACGCGTTGTCCATCATCGTTCACCGTAGCCAATCGGCCTATCGCGGCCGGGCTGTTGTGGCAAAAATGCGCGAGATCATTTCACGCCAACAGTTCGACGTTGCGATCCAGGCCGCAATCGGTGCCAACGTAATAGCGCGTGAGACAATTAAAGCACTTCGTAAGAATGTCATTGCCAAATGTTACGGTGGTGATATTTCACGCAAGCGTAAGCTCCTCGAAAAACAAAAAGCGGGTAAAAAACGCATGAAGCAGATTGGATCTGTGGAAGTGCCGCAAGAGGCATTTTTAGCTATTTTGCAGGTGGAAGATTAATGAGTGCTTCGATTGCGCGCGCGATGAGCGCCACTACAACGGTGGTTTTGGCCACCTTCTTCAGCTACGGCGGCGCGTGGTACTTTGGTTTGGTGGACGGCAATTTTTCATTGCTGCTGTTCTTGGCGGCTGTTGTCACTGGAATTTACTGGACTGCAGAGCGCGCCTATTTCTTGCCCCAGCGGCGAAAAGCTGTTGTTGCGCTCGACGCCAGTGTGATCGCGCGCCAAGCCGAACTGGCCAAGATGGGCATTACGCAGGTCGACGACAACACGCGGGATGCCAAAATTCGGCTGTTCATGCAGCCTTGGTGGCTGGACTGGACTGCCGGCTTGTTCCCGGTCATTTTGGTTGTGTTTTTGTTGCGCTCATTTCTGTTTGAGCCTTTTAAAATCCCGTCCGGCTCAATGATTCCGACGCTGTTAATCAACGACCTGATTTTGGTGAATAAATTCCACTACGGTTTGCGCTTGCCGGTGATTAACGCGAAAGTTCTCGACAACCACAGCCCCTTGCGTGGCGATGTCATGGTGTTTCGTTATCCGCCTAAACCAAGTCTTGACTACATCAAGCGCGTGGTCGGTCTGCCAGGCGATGAGGTCGCTTACCTGAATAAAAAACTCACGATCAACGGCCAGCCGGTCAAAAAATCGGTCATGCCTGACTACTTCGATCAGGACACGATGCGCTACTCTCAACAGTTTTCGGAAACAACTGCAGACAACAACTACCGGGTACTTAACGACGATGATCGCCCGGCGTTCATTCCTGGTGCGGACGACTTCGAGCATAAAGACAGCTGTCGCTACAGTGCAGAGGGCGTAGTATGTAAGGTGCCAGTGGGCCACTACTTCATGATGGGTGACAACCGCGACAATTCACTTGACTCGCGCTATTGGGGCTTTGTGCCGGACCAAAATATCGTGGGCAAAGCATTTTTTGTTTGGATGAACTTTGGCAACTTAAAGCGCATCGGCGCAATCCACTGACCTGTCAGTGCTACCCGCAATTTGAGTAACAAGCAAAAACGGTTCTACAGAAAGAAATTGAAATGAAAATTCATCAGCGTGGTATTTCGTTTGTTGGGATGCTTTTTGTGACGGTTGTTATCGGCTGCCTCTTGATTGTTGGCGCGCAAGTCGCCCCTACTTTGATCGAATTTCAAGCGATCACCAAAGCGGCTTCCAAAGCCGCAGCAGCAAGCGCTACTGTGGCTGAGGTGCGCGCAAGCTTTGACAAGTCTGCGGCAGTTGACGACATTAAGTCGATGTCTGGCAGAGACCTTGAAGTGACCAAAGTCGGGGAAAAAATTGTGGTGTCTTTCGCCTACCCCCGCGAAATTCACCTGGTTGGGCCAGCCTTTTTGTTGATGAAGTACGCTGGCAGCTCCAAATAAGTGCATACCAGCCACACCCTCACAGCCCAACAACAGGCGCTGCAAAGCCGTTTGTTGCACCAATTTGCCAACCCTAAGCTGCTAGCGCAAGCACTCACCCACCGCAGTTTTTCTGCTGATCACAACGAGCGCATTGAATTTTTAGGTGACTCGGTGCTCAACTTGGCAGTTGCCGGCTTGCTCTACGAGCAGCTCAGCGCATTACCGGAGGGTGACCTGTCTCGCGTGCGTGCGAACTTGGTCAAGCAAGATACCTTGCATCAACTCGCCACCACATTGGGATTGTCTCAATTGCTGCGGCTGGGCGAAGGGGAGGCCAAGTCGGGTGGTGCAAAGCGCCCGTCAATTTTGGCTGACGCTTTGGAGGCAGTTATTGGCGCGGTGTACCTCGATGGCGGCTTTGCTGCAGCCGATCAGCTGGTACGCCGGCTGTTCAAGGACGTAGCGATTAACCCGCAAATGCAGGCCATCGGTAAAGACCCCAAAACGCAATTGCAGGAGTGGCTGCAGGGCCGAAAAATGAAGTTGCCGATCTACCGTGTGGTGGGCACGCTTGGGGCAGCACACCAACAAACTTTTGACGTGGAATGTGAAATCAGCGAGTTTGGCCGCGCCGAGCGGGGCATCGGCGGGTCTCGCCGAGCGGGTGAGCAAGCGGCAGCTGCAGCGATGCTCGTGCTCATCAAGTCGCAAACGACTCAATAGCCCCTGCTGCCCAAACGGTCAGCTCTTCCCCAGTCTCCCCGCCTTTGCGTGCCGCGCGTGGGTCCAATCAAACCAGCGAAATTCACCATGTCCAACGCCCAAACTCCCCCCGCGCCCCAGCCGGGCTCTGCTGACGACGCACCTGCTGCGGTGTCAGCACAAACACCCGACGCGCTGGACGCCTTGCTAGCCAGGGCCTTGTCGGCACGAGGCCCTGCTGTGCCCATCGACACGCAAACGCCCGTCATCGCACCACACGCGCAGCGGTGCGGCTTGATTGCAATTGTGGGAAAACCCAACGTAGGCAAGTCCACGTTGCTCAACGCGCTGGTGGGGCAAAAAGTCAGCATCACTTCGCGAAAGGCGCAGACCACTCGTCACCGCATTACCGGCATGCGCACGGTGGGCCCGACGCAATTTGTGTTTGTTGATACTCCCGGATTCCAAACTCGGCATGGCAATGCGCTTAACCGTTCCTTGAACCGTACTGTGGTAGGGGCGGTCAACGACGTGGATTTGATTGTGTTCACTGTAGAGGCCGGACAGTTCAACCAAGCGGACGAAAAAGTGCTCAGTGTGCTGCCAGCTAAGACGCCAGCGATACTGCTTGCCAATAAATTCGATTTGATTCACCGCCGCAGCGACATTGCGCCGTGGCTGCAGGCCATGCAGGCGCGTCACGCATTTGCTGAGTTTGTGCCCATGTCGGCCAACAACGCTAGAGATGTTGAACGCCTCTTTGGTATTTGTGAAAAATACCTGCCGCAGCAGCCTTGGATGTATGGCGCCAACGAGTTGACTGACCGCAGCGACCGCTTTATGGCGGCCGAAATCATCCGTGAAAAATTATTTCGCCTCACAGGCGATGAGTTGCCTTACACCTCCACTGTCATCATCGACCAGTATGAAGAACAGGGCAATTTGCGCAAGGTTGCTGCAACAATCGTGGTCGAGCGTGATGGCCACAAAGGCATGATCATCGGCGAGAAGGGCGAAAAGCTCAAGCGCATTGGTACCGAGGCCCGCCACGAGCTGGAAACGCTTACTGGCAGCAAAGTGTTCCTTGAAATCTGGGTGAAAGTGCGTTCCGGCTGGGCCGACGACGAAGCACGGGTCAAAACTTTTGGTTATGAATAAAGCCTCCGCTGCTGCTCACAGTGTGTGGCGCTCGGCTTGCCAAGCAAGCCGCATCGCTTGCAGCTCAGTACAGCTGGCAGCGCGCCCGCGCGTGCATGGCGCTTGTCGTGGTGTCCCTGGTCGTTTGGATGTAGGCCAAAACGTCCTTATCTGAAGCGCTGAAGGTGGCTATAAAACGCATCAGTGACGAGCCCGCTTTCGTGCTGCACCGCTACGATTGGAGCGAGTCCAGCCTGATTCTTGAGGTATTTACACGCCATCACGGCCGCATTGCACTGGTGGCCAGGGGAGCCAAAAAACCGAACTCTGGCTTTCGGCCGATTTTGCTGCCGCTGCAGTTGCTGCATGTCGCGTTTGGGGGCGACTCGGAAATTCGCAATCTCAAAAGCGCTGAATGGCAAGGCGGGCATGTCATGCCGACGGGGGACGCGCTGTTGTCGGGCTACTACTTGGCCGAATTGCTGATGCGGTTGCTAGCACGAGATGACCCACACGTCGCTTTGTTTGACGCTTATGCCACTACGGTGCAACTGATGGCCGGCCAAAACGCCGACAGCTTGCAACTGGCACTGCGTGCGTTTGAGCTGCGCTTGCTGCGAGATATTGGATTGTTGCCGGCGCTGGATACTGAAACCGCCACGCTTGCCGGCTTGCTGCCAGCGACCCACTATGTGTTGGTAGCTGAGGCCGGCCTGCGTCAGGCGCAGCAGGGTGAGCGCAACAGCTTGCCTGGCGTACAGTGGCTTGCACTGCAGCGCTCCCTCGACGAGACAGCAGACGGTGGCGGATTTGCCGACACGCTGCGCGCCTGTATTCCTGCAGCCCAAATGCTCAAAGCCCAGCTGCGTGGCCTGCTGCACTACCATTGTGGTGTGAGCGTGCTCAAGACTCGGCAAATGATGATTGACTTGCAAAATTTGTAGCCCTACGCTGATGGCTTTGTTTCCCTGCCAAAGTAACCCTTGTTTCGAGCCGACCGCCATGAAAACCGCTCTGTCTGTCAATGTCAACAAAGTTGCACTGCTGCGCAACACCCGCCACCTGGGTATTCCCGGCGTGTTGCGCGCCGCCGAGCTGTGCCTGCAGGCAGGCGCGCAGGGCATTACCGTGCATCCGCGCCCGGACGGGCGGCATATTCGTGCCAATGATGTGTATGAACTTGCCGCGCTGATGAAGGACTGGCCAAACTGCGAGTTCAACATTGAAGGTAATCCCACCCAAAATTTGATGCAGTTTGTACGCGATCTGACAGCGCGCGGCCTGCCGCTACACCAATGCACTTTTGTGCCCGACAGTGAAGACCAGTTCACCAGCGACCACGGCTGGAGCTTCCCGCAAGACGCCGAATGCCTGCGCCCGCTGATTGCGCAAGTGCACGCGCGTGGCGTGCGCGTCAGCTTGTTCATGGACCCAGTAGCGAGTGCCATGGTGGGCGCCAAAGAGGTAGGTGCCGACCGGGTCGAGCTGTACACCGAGCGTTATGCCAGCGCGGGCACGGCAGCTGCAAAAAAACAAGCCTTGAGTGCTTTTGCCCACGCAGCGCTTGCCTGCCAGGCGTTGGATTTAGGTGTAAATGCCGGCCATGACCTGAACCGCGACAACCTCAGCGAATTTTTGCAAGTTGTGCCGGGTGTCAAAGAGGTCTCGATTGGCCACGCCTTAGTGGCCGATGCGTTGGAGCTGGGCTATGGAGCTGCTGTGCAGGGCTATTTGCGCTGCATTGATGCGGTGTTCGCCCGCCACTTGGCACCCCAAGCGCCGGCTGCTGCATGATTTTTGGCGTGGGTTCCGATATTTGCGACATTCGCCGGATTCGCGCGAGCTTGGGCCGCTACGGCGAGCGTTTCGCGCAAAAAATCTTGAGCAGCAACGAGCTGCTCATCTTTCGTGAGCGCACAGCCCGCTGGCCAGATCGGGGGACGAGTTACCTGGCCAGCCGTTTTTCGGCTAAAGAAGCCTTCAGCAAAGCCATCGGTTTAGGGCTTCGTATGCCCATGACATGGCGGCGTTGTGAAATTGCCAATGCGCCCAGCGGTAAGCCTGAAATTGTGCTGCACGACGCGCTGAAATTTTGGTTTGAGGCTCGGCAGCTGAGCGCTCACATCACGGTGACTGATGAAACTGACTACGCTGCCAGTTTTTGTGTGGTGGAGTGTCAAAATCCAAGTTTGCCCGCGTCCTATTTGCCTGGCAAGCTATCAATTTAAAAGCTACTTATTTTTAACCTACCTATGACGTCTCATGCCCCCCTCATTATCGACATTGCTGGCCTGAAACTCGACAAGGCTGACCGCCAGCGCTTGAAGCACCCCTTGGTGGGCGGTATTATTTTGTTTGCACGCAACTGGCAAAACCGAGCCCAGCTCGAGGCCTTGTGCGCCGCTATCAAAACCCTGCGCAGTGACTTGCTGATTTGTATTGACCATGAAGGCGGGCGTGTGCAGCGCTGCACTACCGACGGCTTCACCCGCTTGCCTCCTATGCGCTCGCTCGGCGCGTTGTGGAGCAAAGACCAACTGGGTGCTACCAACGCCGCAACCGCCTGCGGCTATGTGCTGGCGGCGGAGCTTCGCAGCTGCGGCGTGGATTTCACCTTTGCCCCGGTATTGGACCTTGACTTTGGTGAAAGCAGCGTGATTGGTGACCGCGCCTTCGGTCGGGACCCACGGATCGTCACGATGCTGGCAAAAAGCTTGATGCACGGCTTGCTGCAAGCCGGCATGGCTAACTGCGGCAAGCACTTTCCCGGCCACGGTTTTGTCAAAGCCGACTCGCACCTAGAAATTCCGGTAGACAAACGTAGTCGCAAGGCGATTTTGGCGGATGATGCCGCACCCTACGAATGGCTTAACACCACACTGGCTGCAGTTATGCCAGCCCATGTGATCTACCCCAAGGTCGACAGCCGCCCAGCCGGGTTCTCTGAGCAGTGGTTAACTTATATTTTGCGCGGGCAGCTGGGTTTTGGCGGGGCGATTTTCAGTGACGACCTGAGCATGGCAGGTGCCCGGATACTGGACGGCGAAACCGCGAGCTACACCCAAGCGGCGGTGGCTGCACTTAACGCGGGCTGCGATATGGTGCTGCTGTGCAACCAGTCGGTCGATGGCGGGCAAGCTGTGGACGAGTTGCTGGCCGGCATGAGCCAGGCGCAAGCCGCTGGCCAGTGGGAAGCGCTGGAGTCCAGCGAAGCGCGTCGGCTAGCTTTGTTGCCAAGCACCCCCGCTCGCGCGTGGGACGAGCTGATGCTGCACCCCGCTTACATGCATGCTATGGGCCTGATTCCTTGAGCCGCTTACTGCCTTGGCTGTGCCACAGCCCGACACAGCCAAACCACCGCTAGAGTTTTGACGAAAGCAAGTTGACTATGCCTTATTGCCTGCCCAACATTTTGCGCCGATGTGTAGCGGCCCTTGTGCTCAGTGCCATCGGTGCCGGCGTGATGAGCGCTGCTCACGCGCAAAACGCGCCGCCGACTGCCGTGCGGGTTGGCTCCAAAATCGACACTGAAGGCAAGCTGCTGGGCAATCTGATCGTGCTGGCGTTGGAGGCACGCGGCATCAAGACTGAAAACAAGTCGTCTTTGGGGGCCACACAAGTGATGCGCGGCGCTATTACTTCAGGCGCAATTGATATCTATCCAGAATACACCGGTAACGGAGCTTTCATCTTTGCGGAAGAAACCAGTCCTGTCTGGAAAAACGCGCAGGCTGGGTTTGAGCGGGTCAAAGCGCTGGACTACGCCAAAAACAAAATTGTTTGGTTGGACGCGGCCCCGGCTAATAACACCTGGTCTATCGCGGTGCGCAAAGACATCGCCGACGCTGCCCGGCTGAGCACACTCGGCGACCTTAGCGCGTGGCTGAACACCGCAGCGGGACGCAGCTTCAAGCTTGCCGCATCAGCGGAGTTTGTTGAGCGTTCGGACGCGCTGCCTGCATTTCAAGCCGCTTATGACTTCAAGCTGTTGCCAGCGCAGCTGCTCACGCTAGCCGGTGGCGACACCGCTGTCACGATCAAAGCGGCGGCTGAAAAAACATCAGGTGTGAACGCTGCCATGGCCTACGGTACCGACGGCGCTGTGGCCGCACTGGGCCTGGTGCTGCTGGCCGACCCCAAAAACGTGCAGCCGGTGTATGCCCCGGCACCCATCGTGCGCGAGGCAGTGCTGCAACGCTACCCGGGCATTCGCGAGGCGTTAGCCCCAGTCTTCAAGCAACTGGACGCGCCGACGCTGCGCGGCTTGAACGCCAGGATTCTGCTAGAGGGCGTGGACGCAAAAAAAGTCGCTGCGGACTTCCTCAAGTCCAAGGGTCTGCTGAAATAGCGCCAATGCGGTGATGCCAGTCGAAGCCCGCCTGAACTTTGGCCGTGCAGTGGCCTTGCCTACCGCGCGGGCGCACAGCGGCGCGTTGTGGCTGTTGGCCGCAGCCAGCGCAGGTGCGCTGCTTGGCTTGCCCTGGCTGAGCAGCGCCGCGAACCGTCTGGTGTCGGGCCAGCCGCTGTGGCTGCTGCCCCTGCTGTGTGGCCCCCACGCCTTGCCCGTCGCGGTTGTGCTCGTCACCACAGGGATATTGGTGGGCCTGTGTGCCTTCCCGCCTTGCCGCGCTCGCCTTTTGGCGATGCTGATCTTGGTCATGGCGCTGATTCCTGGGTTGCTCTGGCTGGCAGGCGCGCAGGCTAGCGCGGCAGGCCAAAGCGCCTCGCCAATGTCCCGAACCATGCTGGCCAGTGGCTTTTGGCTCGCCTGGGCGTTACTGGCCCTTTTGCTGGCTGAGGTAATGCAACGCTTGCAGCTCGCGCCTGTTGTGCGAGCCTTGGTAGCGCTGAGCGTGGCTGTAGCGGTTGGCGGTGTGCTGGTCAGTAGCCGGTGCGACGAGTTGTCGCTCCTACAGGAGTTTGCCAGCCGGTCCGAGGTGTTTTGGAGCGCTCTGGGACGCCATCTGCTGATGGTGACGGCCTCACTGGGTTTAACGCTGCTCATCGGCCTGCCGCTGGGCGTTTGGAGCCATTACCGCCTTGTTGCGCGGCGGCTGCTGATGCCGGCGCTCAATGTGCTGCAAACCATTCCGTCCATCGCGCTGTTTGGCCTGCTGATGGCTCCGCTGGCTTGGCTGGGTACGGCAGTGCCTGCGCTGGGGCGTGGCGGGCTGAGTGGCGTTGGATTTGCGCCTGCAGTGCTCGCGCTGACGTTGTACGCGCTGCTGCCGGTGGTGCGCGGGGTCCTGAGTGGGCTGGCGCAAACGCCTGCGGGTGTGTTGCAGGCGGCGCGTAGCCTGGGCTTGTCTGGCGGACAAACGCTGCGTTGGGTGGCGCTACCGCTGGCTTTGCCGGTGCTGCTGGTCGGTGTGCGCACGGCACTGGTGCAATTGGTCGGGCTGGCGGCGGTGGCAGCGCTGATTGGTGCAGGCGGGTTGGGCGCGATTTTGTTTGAGGGCCTGTTCAGTGCTGCGCAAGACGTAGTCTTGCTAGCGGTGCTGCCTATCGTGGCGCTGGGTGTGGCAGCAGATGCGGTGTGCAGCGCCGCAGCGCGCATGACGCGCATGTCGCGGGTTCGGGCTGTGTTGGCCTGTGCGGCACAAACCTAGTGAACGCGCACATGGCAGTCGGCATGCGGCAACTGGCGGGTAACACGTTGCTGTGGGCGGTGCTGCTGCTCGGTGCGTTGGTGCTGGGGTTGCCGCACGCGCAGCCCGTGTTTGGCGCGCTGTTCCCGCTGTTGGAGCGTCCGGTCTACACCCAAGAGCCGTTCACGCTGCTGTTGTGGGCGCATTGCCAGCTGGTGGCGCTGTCAAGCGCGGCGGCAGTTTTGCTGGGCACCGGCCTAGGTGTGGCGGTCACACGGCCGGCAGGCCAGTTGTTTCAGTCGATGGTCGAGTCATGCGTTGCGTTGGCGCAATCGGTGCCGCCAGTAGCCGTGTTGGCGCTGGCCGTGCCGGTGATGGGGTTCGGCCCAGGCCCTGCGCTGCTGGCACTGGCCTTGTATGGCGTGTTGCCGGTACTTCAGGGCACGGTTGGCGGCCTGAAGGGTGTGGCGCCGGGCTTACAACAAGCCGCGCAGGGGCTGGGCATGACGCCGGCGCAGTGCCTGTGGCAAGTGGACGCGCCGCTGGCGCTACCGGTGTGGCTGGCAGGGGTTCGCACCTCGGTCATCATCAACATTGGTACCGCCGCTATCGCCTCCACCGTGGGAGCCAAAACCCTAGGCTCGCCGATCATCGTCGGCCTAAGCGGCTTTAATACCGCTTATGTGCTGCAGGGCGCCGCGCTCGTCGGCCTGTTGGCCGTGGTGGTAGACATGGGTTTTGAGCGGCTGGCCAAGCGCGCTGCGCGTGGTGTGGAGCTTTGAATTTCTGACGAAGCGCGCCGACGAAGACGCTATTAAATCAATAGCTGCTCAGGTTTTAAGTATGACGGCTAGAGCCTGGTTCAGCATAAAAACTGTCTTTTTGGTGTGCGTCAAGGTGTACCGTGAGCCAGGAGGTAGTGGTGAGCGCTAAGTCAGCGCGGTAAAAGCCGCAACCCACTGTTTCAACAAGCTGCCGACCAGTCAAGTTTGCCCGCCGTATCCATGTGGGTCAGGTACACCCGCAGGTCAAACTCATACTGGTGGTAGTGCGGCTCCATGTAGGTGCAGAGTTTGTAGAACGCCTTGTCGTGGCCTTTTTCCTTGAGGTGAGCGAGTTCGTGCACTGTGATCATTTTCAGGAACTCGACTGGCACATCTTTGAACAGCGACGACACCCGGATTTCACGCTTGGCCTTGAGTTTGTTGCCCTGCACCCGCGAGACCGTGGTGTGCGTGCCGAGGGCGTGCGCAATGACTTGCAGCCGGTTGTCGTAGGCTATTTTGGACACAGGCTCCGAGCTACGCAAAAACTCGTTCTTTAACGCCATTACATAGTCGTACAGTGCGCCGTCGGTGCGCACAGTGTGGGCGCGTGGGTAACGGGTGCGCAGCATGTCGCCGAGTTTGTTCTGCTCGATCAGCTGCCGCACCTGCGCCGTCAGGCCAGCGGGGTAAGCGCTAAGGTACTTCAGCGGAGTCGTGGTCATAGTTTGCTATAAAAATGTGAGCTGAACAAGGTTTGAATAAAACGGCCATAGCCCTAAAAGGCTTGAACTCAGGCCAGCTGGCTCAAGTCTTGGCGGGTCCAACGAGTCCGGCGGGTTGTGC
>JAYULP010000070.1:0-5911 GCA_043763445.1 Polaromonas sp. | reverse complement strand
TGATCAGCCCGCCAACGATGTTGCCCAGCAAAATCGCCACGAAGGTGCCCATCTCGACCATGCCGTTGCCGCCCGTCAGCTCTCGCTCATTGAGGGCCTGCGGCAGGTAAGCAAACTTCACCGGCCCAAACAGTGTGGAATGCAGCCCCATCAAAAACGTGCAGCCCAGCAAAGTCGGCACCTGAACATTGACGTTGCCGCTCATGAAGCCCACCGCGGCAATCAGCATGACCGCGATTTCCAGGTTTTTCACAAACCGGATCATTCGCGTTTTTTCATACTTGTCCGTCAGCTGCCCGCTGGTGGCCGAGAAGAGCAAAAACGGCAGGATGAACAGCGCGCCAATCACCAGCCCCGCCATGGCGGACGGCAACCAGCTCACGCTGAGCTGGTAGGTCACCATCACGGTGAAGGCGAACTTGAACAGGTTGTCATTGGCCGCACCCGAGAACTGCGTCCAGAAAAACGGTGCAAAACGGCGCTGTTTGAGCAGGGCGAACTGGTTGGGGTGGGCGCGCGGTGACGCCGGCGCTGCAGGTGTTGGCGACAGCGCGGCAGTGGCCCTGATGGGCGGCAACAAAACTGGCTCAGTGCTCATGCGTGACTCCCGGTGTGACGGGGCTTGAGCAGCATCCGTTGCCGCACGATTTTGCCTTGGTTGTGCAGGGCTGCCATGACGGGCCAGGCCGACCAAAAGCTGTCCAACAAAGACCGGCAGGGCTACGCACTGCTGCTGGCGATGCGGCGCTGGGAGTTCGAGGCGTTTGCGGCACTGCGGCGCTAGTACCGCGCCCGAGCGCAGCCGTTGGCGCGAGCCGCTCAGAGCCCCTGCGTGAACACCGTCAAGACACCGGTGTAGCCGTACAACTGGTTACGGGCGATCTCGCCGCCGGCAAAAAACCCCACCAACGGCACATCACCCAGCGCGCGCCGCACGATCTGCAGCTCGGCACTGGGGGCGCCAAAGTGCGGGCCGCCACGGCCGGCGCAGCTGACATAAATAGCGCCAGCAATGCGGCGCGCCGGGTGCGGCGCTGCGTCGGGCGCGTCAGCATTTAGCGCACTGGCCAGCGCTAAGCTCTGCTCTTCGGGCTCCAGCGCCTCGCGGATTTCAGCGCACACCCGCACCAGGTCAGCTTTGGCAGCAGCGGCGTTGCGCTCGCAAAAAGCCAGCGTCATACCGATGGCTGGGGCTTCGGCAATCGCCACGCCCTTGCGGGCCGGGTCCAGCCCGATGATGTGGCGCACCACCACATCCCCGCCGAACTGGCCAGTGCGGCGCACGCTGGCGTCGAGCGAAGCGTCGCCAGGCTTGCTCAACCCCACCAGCGTTTGACGGACCTTGGCCAACGCCTGCCGAGGCTCGTCCAAAGACACCTTCAACGCCGCTAGCAGCACATCGAGCGCCGGCAGGCCGCTTAACTCAGTGATGACGTTACCGTCGCAGGCGGTGATGGTGTAGTTGCCCGACACCGGCTGGCAGCCCTGGGTGACGCGGGACAGCAAACCAAAGCTGGCACTTTGGCTTTGCCCGCTTTCGGCGCTGTCCGCTTCACTGCTACCGCCATGGGCAAACGCCACACCGCTCAGCCCGCCGCTGAACACGCCGCCGGCAGCTTTTTGCCCCTTGACACTGGCGCAGCTACTGCGGGCAAACTGCACCGTTGCCCCCCGGCTAGAGGACAGCCCGCCAAACACGTAGCCGCTGCGCACGCGCTCGGCCAGCTCTTCAATCAGGCTGGCGACCTCGGGCGTGCTGGCGTCGGCGTGCACCAGTGCCGTGTGCGCCACAAAGCCGCTAGGCCGCGCCACCGGCAGCGGCGACACGCCCGAAAACACCCGGTACTGCGCGTGTGGCAACGCGCACAACATGACCGCAAGGGCCGGCTCATCGAAATACTCGGCATTGTTGGCGGCTATGCCCACGCCAACCGTGCCGCTCCAGTCAGTGACCTCAGGCAGCGCGGCGCTGACGTGGTCAAAAATAGCTTGTGCGTGCGCTGCGTAGCGGTCCGTGATGTAGAGCAGTCCCAGGCTTGGCGCACTGGCGTAGAGCGGCGAGGCCATCTGTGCCCGCAGCTGAGCCAACACCAGTGCGGCCGCCATGGGCCACTGCGGATGGGTAGCGTGGGCGTAAGGAAAAAGCTTCATGGTCGGTGCAAAGAGTTAAAAATTAGCAGCGCGGCAGGCGCCACCGCCTGTGCTAGCGGGTGACTTTTCGCTTGGTCGCGCCTGCTTGCGGCTTGGCAGCAGGCTTTGACGCCGTGCGTGCCGATTTTGCCGCAACCGGTGCGGCTGGTTTACGGGCAACCGCAAGGGCTTTTTTGGGCGCGGATGTGGCGGCTTTTACCAGCGTTTTTTTAGCCACTCTTGCGCTGCCATCGGCTACGCCAAGACTGGGCCAGGCTTGTTGCCCAAGGGTTTTTCCCAGCACAGCAACACCGCCCGCCAAACCAGCCTGGGCACGCGCCAGCGCCGCTGCAGTTTGTTCAGCGAGTTGGGTCGAGCCTTCTGACAGGCCCGCAGCAAGCCCTGGTGCCGGGTGTTTGGCGGCCTGTGCCGCCACATCTTGCATAGCGTTGGACGCAATGCTTTGGAACTGCTGGGTCAGCGCGCCCCACCACTGCATCGGGTCAACACCTGCTGTGGGCGCAGGGCCAGCGGGCGTTGGGGCAGGCGGCTCGTTGGCGGGCGATGCAGCGCTGCCGAAGACGGTTGGCGGCGTCTCCAGACCCGCAAATGTTTTTGCTTTGTCGCGTGGCTCTGGCGCGGGTGTACTGGCGTTGCCGGACAAGCTAGCGGTGAACACTTTGGCCATGTCGGTCATGTTGAAGTTCATGCCTTTGAGCGTTGACAGCGTCATTTTTTGAACCTCCAGCGCAGTAATGGTCGCTTTCAGCGCAGTGGCGTTTTGGTCAAGCCAGAACTGCACGGTTTTAAGTTCCTTGATGCGCCGCTCCAGGTCCTCGACGTTCAGGGTTGGGGCAATCCAGCCAGCAAGGCCGGGAATGGCGGGTGCAGCGGCCGGGTGGTTTGCGGCGCTCGCGCCGGCTTGGGTCACCAGATTTTGCAAAAAGTCAAAGCCTGGAACAAACTTGCCAAAGCCGGCAAAAGCGGCCCCGGCATCGGTGTCGCCTGGGTTGTTGTTCTGGTTGGGAAAAGTCATGTTGTCTCCAAAATGGTGGGGCTGCGTCGGGCCTGCATTTGCAAACCCATCAAAAGCAGCGCAGCTCAGCTCAGCAGTTTATTGTGCAGTACGCCCACCCGCCGTCAAGCGGCTGAAAACGCATTCCAACCCAAGCCATGCCCGCCAGTGAACAGCTTGTTCAGCTACAAAAGTAATAGCGATTATTTCGCTTGGACCCGCTGCGGCTCAGGCTGGGCTGGTTGAAAACGCGGACCGACAGCGCCGGGCGCTGACCCCAAAAACAATTGGCCCAGCCCACAGCCGGACGACCACGACGCTGGCGCTAAAAAACAACGGCGGCTCCGGCAGCTGGGGCGACGTAAAGCTCCAGTCAGCTCGCCCCTGCGGCGGCCGACAGGCAACGCGCGCCGCATAATGCACTCAGGCTAGCTCGCGCAACACCACGGCAGGCCGGCCATGGCGCAGCCTGTTTGTGTAGCTTGCTGACCTCACTTGATTATTTGGTTTGTTCATCGGCGTGACGGGCGAGGCCTTGGCAGCCTCAGGCGCCGCAGCCGGTATTTGTGCCCCGTCGCTGCGCGCCGCACCGACGTTTGAAAGACTGGCAACCCGTGCAAACGCTCTCGAGCCGACAATTACCCGACCCATCAGCGACGCCTTGGCGGGCGTTGACCCTGCTGGCGCTGGCGGTGTTGACGGCACACGCCCTGCTGCTTGGCCAGGGGACCGCCTGGCTTGGCACGGCCACCACGCCAGCGGCACCGGCAAAGCCTGTGGTGATGGTGACGCGGCAACTCGCTGCGCCAAAGCCCACTGCCGCCACGGCCGCGCCACTGGGCTTGTCGCAACCGTTAAAAATACCTGTTTTTAAGCCAAAACAGCCTCTGGCCGGCGTGCTTAAACCATCCAGTGCTATTGTTTCTGACGAATTCGTTTCCACGGCAATCGTTGACGTTAGCGTCGCGCCCGGGCTTGACATCGGCCCACCGACGGCTACAAGCCAGACGCTGGCAGCGCCCGCTACCGCCGCACCATCAGCGCTAGCGCCACCCGCTGTCAGCGCCCAGCCGGTAACTGTGCCGGCTAGCGTGGTGCTGCGCTACGACATGCGGGGCAATGCCAAAGGCCTGACCTACCACGCCAATGCCGAGCTGGCCTGGCGCAATCTGGGCAGCAGCTACGACGCACGTCTGACGGTGAGTGCCCTGTTTTTAGGCTCACGCAGCATGCAAAGCCAAGGCGATTTGAGCGCGGTGGGCTTAGCGCCAGTGCGGTTTTCAGACAAAACCCGCAGCGAGGTTGCTGCGCACTTCGAGCCAGACAAAGGGCTGATTACCTTCAGCGCCAACACACCATCGGCCCCCTGGCAGGCCGGGGCGCAAGACCGGATCAGCGTGTTTTTTCAAGTGGGTGGCCTGCTCGCGGCCAACCCAGCTGGTTTCCCGGCTGGCACGGTGTTGGCGATGTACACCGCCGGGCCGCGCGCCGCTGACACCTGGGCCTTTGAGGTGCAAGCCGAGGAAGTGCTGAGCCTGCCCTACGGCCACATCAACACCGTCAAGCTGATGCGTTTGCCGCAGCGTGAGTACGACCAAACCGTCGAGCTCTGGCTGGCTCCGGCGCTCAACTATTTGCCAGTTCGCAACAAAATCACGCAAAGCAGCGGCGACTTCATTGACCAACAGCTCAGCGAGCTGGTGCGGCCTTGAGCCCGCAGTCAAGCAGCCTCATAACTGGGTTGCACAACTATGGACTGGTGTACGGTGAGGTAAGTCGAGATCGGTGGGCAAAGCCACACGCCTGTCGCCCTTGAAGTTGGCGTCAGCGTTGCCATATCACTAGCAAGGACACACACCATGCAAATGCTCTACGACTCTGACTCTTTTGTGGTGGTGCAAATTCACGCCAACGCCAGGGACGAATCCGCGCCTGAACCGCTGGAGCCGCAACTGATGCGCCACGGCTTTGAAATTGTCGACAAACGCTCAGGCAAAGAGGTCTACCTTGACGGCTCTTGGGCTGAAATGTTCAAGGAGCGCTTGAGCGCCTGGGCGCTCAACACGCCAAGCCAACAAGAAATTGAGGACACACTCGAAGGCTACAGCGGCTTGGCCAACACGCCTATTTCTCTTCACTGAGCCGTTGCACGCCCCGGTGAAAAACTGCGCTTACCTTGTTCAGCGCCACCGCACAGGGCAAGCAAAAAACGTTGTCTACCGACATGACAGCAGGCAGTGTTGTTGTGTACGATGATTCGATGACACTCGCTTCTTGTGCCTTTTCACCTACTTCACCTACTTTGACTGCTTGGCACTGGCGGCACACGCCACGGCGGGCAACCCGCTGGCCGCACGCCGGCCTTGCAGCAGCCGCCGCACTGGTGGCTGCCCTGCTGGCACTGAGCGGTTGCAGTGCGCCGCAAGCGGGCATCATCCGTGCGCCAAACGGCAGTGCGGCGTCTGCCGAAGCGACGGTTGACCGGCTCGGCGCTGTACTGCGGGCTGAACACTCTGCGCCCGCCATGGCGCTGCTGCTGGGCGAGCAGCACGACGTGCCCGAGCACCACCGAATCGAGCAGCAGGTTATTGCTACCCTGGCGGCACGCGGCGTGTTGGCCGCAGTTGCGCTGGAAATGGCCGACGCTGGGGCCACCACTGCGGCCCTTCAGCCGCATTCAAACGAAGCGCAAACCAAGCTCGCCTTGAACTGGCAGGACAACAGCTGGCCCTGGGCTGACTACGGCCCCGCAGTCATGGCGGCCGT
>JAYULP010000069.1:0-2395 GCA_043763445.1 Polaromonas sp. | reverse complement strand
ACCAGACCAATGGATCGTCGCTCACTCATTAAAACCGCAGGTATTGCAGGCGTGCTGGCGGCCGGTGTGGCGCCGGCGGCTCACGCGCAAGCCGCCGTCCGCTGGCGCTTGGCGTCCAGCTTTCCGAAGTCACTTGACACCATCTACGGCGGCGGTGAAGTATTTGCCAATGCGGTCAAGGCAATGTCAGGCGGTAAGTTTGAAATTTCTGTACATGCCGGTGGCGAGCTGATGCCCGCTTTCGGTGTGGTGGATGCCGTCCAAAACAACACCGTCGAGATGGCGCACACGGTGCCTTATTACTTTTATGGGAAAAATCCGGCTTTTGCGTTGGGCTCTGCGGTGCCGTTTGGCCTAAACGCTCGCCAGATGAACGCCTGGATACGACACGGCAATGGCCGCAAGCTGATGAACGAGCTTTACGCCAAATACAACATGATCAGCTTTGGCGGCGGCAACACCGGCACGCAGATGGGTGGCTGGTTTCGCAAGGAGATCAAAACGGTCGAGGACTTCAAGGGCCTGAAAATGCGGCTCGGTGGTGGTCTGTGGGTGAAGTGATGCAAAAGCTCGGCGCTGTGCCGCAAAGCCTGCCAGGCGGTGAGGTCTACCAAGCGCTTGAAAAAGGCACGATTGACGCTGCCGAATGGGTGGGTCCATACGATGACCAAAAGCTAGGCTTCAACAAAGTTGCGCCCTACTACTACTACCCTGGCTGGTGGGAGTGCGGCCCAGAGGTGGACTTCTTCGTTGGCCAGAAGGCGTGGGATACGCTGTCACCAGAAAACAAAGCCATCATTGATGCCGCGTCAGCGTTGGCCAGCTCAGACATGTTGGCCAAATATGACGCCTTAAACCCAATTGCCCTGAAGCAGCTGGTAGCCGCAAAAACCAAGGTACTACCGTTTCCTCAGTCGGTGCTGGAGGCGTCGTTCAACGCGTCAATGGACGTGTTCGCACTCAACGACTCAAAAAGTCCGGAATGGAAAAAAATCTAGGCTGACATGCGCAACTTTCAACGTGACCAGGTACTGTGGTTTCGGTACGCCGAATCACGTTTTGATACATTTATGCAAACCCGTAAGCTGTAGCAGCCGTTGCATTTTGGCAACATATCAAGAGCCCTGCAGAACGGGGCTTTTTTGTTTTTAAACTATCCGAAAAATCGGCGTAAGTCTGGTGGTCATCGTCTTTTGGTACGCCGAATGGCAAAGTAGCCGACCTGCTGCCGCTATTCGATGAGCGTGAAAAAAGTCGCTTTCTGTTGGGAAATCTTAGAAACCCGGGTTTGTAAGTGCCCTGTTTTCGCCACGCCTCAATACACTCATGTTGTATTCACATAAATTGATAAAGTTTTCTCATAAACATCAGTCAGCTCAAACTCCTATGAAACAGCTTTTTTCCGCACTTTGTTTGACAACGGGATTGGTCATTGGACTGGGTGCTCAAGCCCAAGG
The DNA here is from genome assembly GCA_043763445.1 of Polaromonas sp. Taxonomy (GTDB): domain Bacteria; phylum Pseudomonadota; class Gammaproteobacteria; order Burkholderiales; family Burkholderiaceae_C; genus Polaromonas. Next base: position 938 of record JAYULP010000069.1, on the reverse strand, counting down.
GCTCAGCTCCTCGCCAGGCCTGACATCGAAGCTCACCGCTAGCCGAGTTGAGCTGGTTGACGGCAAAACAGTGCTGCTGCCAGCGGTCAACGCCAAGCCGGACGATGTGGTCGAGTACAGCGCCAGTTACACAAATTCAGGAACCAAGCCAATTGAGCGCATCCAAGCCGTCGTGCCGGTCCCCGTGGGCACTATTTTGGTGGCGAACAGCGCGAAACCTGCAAGCGCCCAAGCGTCGCTGGATGGAGTCAATTTTTTTGTCATGCCCTTAAAGCGCATTGTCAAGCTAGCCAATGGCACAAGTGGTGAAGAGCTCGTGCCGCTGGCTGACTACCGGGCACTGCGTTGGCAGGTGGGCACGCTTGGTGCAGGGCAAGAAGCTGTGGTCAGCTTGCGCACCCGCTTAGTGCCAACGACAGGCGCTGAGACCGCGAAGCGCTAAGCCGTTTCCCCCGGTCGCCAACAAGTTGTGCACAAAGCCGCAAGTTTTGTGTCTCACAAAACTCAAACGAGTAACAACTGCATGACAATAGTAAGCAAGATAACGTCCGATTTGATGCAGTTAAATTTAATTTTCTGGAGCCAGCAATGAAGCAAACGCAAAAAATACAGCCAAACAGTTGGTCAGCGCTGACAGCGTTTTGGTACAGCTTGTTGGCGCTGTCTTTTTTATTATTGTGGGGTCCTGCTTATGCAGCGGCGCCTCTTGCTGGAACGAGTATTGGCAATCAAGCAGCAGCATCGTATGTTGACAGCTCCAGTGTCACCCGCAGTGTGACCTCCAACATTGTCACTACTATCGTGCAGCAAGTCGCGGCAGTGACACTGCAGCAAGACCTGTCCAAATCGGTCACTGCCGGCAGCCAGACAAGTTATCCAGTTACCTTAAGCAACAGCGGCAACGGGTCAGACACTTTTGCGCTGACTTCCGCAATGTC
>JAYULP010000068.1:0-2403 GCA_043763445.1 Polaromonas sp. | reverse complement strand
GCTTCATTGCTGCCATGGACGAGTTGATTCAGCGCGGCGGTGAAGTTGGCGTGCAGGAGATCGTTATCGGCATGGCCCACCGCGGTCGCCTGAATGTTCTGGTCAACTCGTTGGGGAAAGTGCCGTCAGATTTGTTTGCTGAGTTCGACCACACCGCACCGGAGGACTTGCCCAGCGGCGACGTCAAATACCACCAAGGTTTCAGCTCTGACGTAACCACACCCGGCGGCCCAGTGCATCTGACACTGGCATTTAACCCGTCACACCTTGAAATTGTGAACCCCGTCGTGGAAGGCTCGGTTCGCGCTCGGATGGACCGCCGAGGTGACGTCAAAGGTCTGCAAGTGTTGCCTGTGCTGGTCCACGGCGACGCGGCCTTTGCAGGCCAAGGCGTCGTGATGGAAACACTGGCGCTGGCCGAGACACGCGGCTACTCAACCGGCGGCACGGTGCACATTGTTATCAACAACCAGATCGGTTTCACCACCAGCGACCCGCGCGATAGCCGCTCGACTTTGTACTGCTCTGATGTGGTGAAAATGATCGAAGCACCAGTGCTTCACGTCAACGGTGACGACCCTGAAGCCGTGGTTTTAGCGACCCAGCTGGCGCTTGAGTTTCGTATGGCGTTCCAAAAAGACGTTGTTGTCGACATCATTTGCTACCGAAAACTGGGACACAACGAACAGGACACCCCAGCGCTGACCCAGCCGCTGATGTATAAAAAAATTGCACAACACCCAGGAACTCGCAAGCTGTACGCTGACAAGCTGCAAACATTAGGCATGGGCGAGACTCTAGGCGACGATATGGTCAAAGCCATGCGCGCTGCACTGGACGCTGGGAAAAGCACATTTGATCCGGTTATCACCAACTTCAAAAGCAAATACGCGGTCGACTGGAGCCCTTTTCTGGGCAAAAAATGGACCGATGCGGGTGACACTGCCATTCCCTTGGCCGAGTGGAAGCGCTTAGCTGAAAAAATCACCACGATTCCGTCTATGGTGACCCCACACAACCTGGTAAAAAAGGTCTACGACGACCGCGCCGCCATGGGACGCGGGGACATCCCGGTGGACTGGGGTATGGGCGAGCACATGGCATTTGCCTCACTGGTGGCCAGTGGCTACCCGGTACGTTTGTCAGGCGAAGACTGCGGTCGTGGCACTTTCACCCACCGGCACTCCGTTATTCATGACCAAAATCGTGAAAAGTTTGACACCGGCACCTACGTGCCACTGCAAAACGTAGCAGACAACCAAGCCCCGTTTGTAGTGATCGACTCCATCCTGTCCGAAGAAGCCGTGCTGGCATTTGAGTATGGATACTCGTCTAACGACCCCAACACCCTGGTGATTTGGGAGGCTCAGTTTGGTGACTTCGCCAACGGCGCCCAGGTCGTTATCGACCAGTTCATCGCCTCAGGCGAAGTCAAGTGGGGCCGTGTTAACGGCATTACCTTAATGCTGCCACACGGCTATGAAGGGCAGGGCCCGGAGCACAGCTCAGCGCGTCTGGAGCGCTTTATGCAGCTGTCCGCCGACGCCAACATGCAGGTCGTGCAGCCAACAACAGCCAGCCAGATATTTCATGTGTTGCGTCGCCAGATGGTGCGCAACCTGCGCAAGCCGCTAATTATCATGACGCCCAAGTCACTGCTGCGCAACAAAGACGCCACGTCACCGTTGTCCGAGTTCACCAAAGGCAGTTTTCAAACCGTGATTCCCGAGAACAAGCCAGAGGTCATCAAAAACGCTGACAAGGTTCGACGCGTAGTTGCTTGCTCTGGCAAGGTGTACTACGACCTGGTTAAAAAGCGGGCGGAAAAGGCGGCCGATGACGTGGTGTTGATCCGAGTCGAGCAGTTGTATCCGTTTCCGCACAAGGCATTTGCTGCTGAAATGAAAAAGTACCCGAACGCTGTGGACATTGTCTGGTGCCAAGATGAGCCGCAAAACCAGGGGGCTTGGTTTTTTGTGCAGCACTACATCCATGAAAACATGGCGGACGCTCAAAAGCTGGGCTACTCCGGGCGTGCAGCGTCGGCCTCCCCAGCGGTGGGTTATTCGCATCTACACCAAGAGCAACAAAAAGCTTTGGTCGATGGGGCATTTGCAAAGCTCAAGGGTTTTGTGCTGACCAAATAAGTCTGCCCGCGCACAGTTGAATATCGAATCATTTTCAAAAGAAACAAGCATATGGCCATCGTAGAAGTCAAAGTCCCGCAACTGTCTGAATCTGTGGCGGAAGCCACCATGCTGCAGTGGAAGAAAAAAGTAGGCGACGCTGTCGCTGTCGATGAAATCCTGATCGATATTGAAACCGACAAGGTGGTGCTGGAAGTACCCGCACCGTCGGCTGGTGTGATTGTTGAAATTTTGGTAGCTGACGGCGGCACCGTGG
>JAYULP010000067.1:0-5947 GCA_043763445.1 Polaromonas sp. | reverse complement strand
ACAGTTACTTAACAAATCGCCCAGCGCAGCGCCTTGAAACATCAACTAAATGGCCCCATAATTAGCACTCGATGGTGTAGAGTGCTAACACTTTGTATCACGAGGCGTTGGCACGCTGGCAAACCTTTGGGTTAGCTAGGCGCCAGCCGACCCGCCAATCCAATATTTTCAATACCAAGGAGCTTTTTATGAATCTTCGTCCTTTGCATGACCGCGTAATTGTCAAACGCGTAGAAAACGAAACCAAAACCGCCTCAGGCATCGTCATTCCAGACAGTGCTGCTGAAAAGCCAGATCAGGGCGAAATCCTGGCCGTTGGACCCGGTAAGAAAAACGACAAGGGTGAAATTTTTCCCGTCGGCGTGAAAGTTGGTGACCGCGTACTGTTCGGTAAATACAGCGGCCAGACGGTCAAAGTTGACGGCGACGAGTTGCTGGTCATGAAAGAAGAAGACCTGTTTGCGGTGGTGGAGAAGTAATTCTTACCGCGGCACACGCACTACAAATTAAATAGCTAGTCAGGCAATAAAAATGCGGGCTAGCAGCAAATACAACCCAATTAGGAGCCACACATGGCAGCAAAAGACGTAATTTTCGGCGGCGAAGCCCGCGCTCGTATGGTCGAGGGCGTGAACATTCTGGCCAATGCGGTCAAAGTCACCCTGGGCCCTAAAGGCCGCAATGTGGTTTTGGAGCGCTCTTTTGGCGCCCCTACCGTGACTAAAGACGGTGTGTCCGTCGCCAAAGAAATTGAGCTCAAAGACAAGCTGCAAAACATGGGTGCGCAGATGGTCAAGGAAGTTGCCTCCAAGACGTCGGACATCGCCGGTGACGGCACCACGACGGCTACCGTTTTGGCCCAAGCCATTGTGCGCGAAGGCATGAAGTACGTTGCCGCCGGCATGAACCCGATGGACTTAAAGCGCGGCATCGACAAAGCCGTTACGGCGCTGGTTGAAGAGCTGAAAAAAGCCTCCAAAGCCACCACCACCTCCAAAGAAATCGCTCAGGTCGGCTCCATCTCCGCTAACAGCGACGAAGCCATTGGCAAAATCATTGCTGACGCGATGGACAAGGTTGGCAAAGAAGGCGTAATTACCGTGGAAGACGGCAAGTCATTGGACTCCGAGCTTGACGTCGTCGAAGGCATGCAGTTTGACCGCGGCTACCTGAGCCCGTACTTCATCAACAACCCAGAAAAGCAGTCCGCTATTTTGGACAACCCGTTTGTGCTGCTGTATGACAAAAAAATCAGCAACATCCGCGACCTGCTGCCAACGCTCGAACAGGTCGCCAAAGCAGGCCGTCCACTGCTGATCGTCGCCGAAGAAGTCGATGGTGAAGCCCTGGCAACGCTGGTGGTCAACACCCTGCGCGGCATTTTGAAAGTGGTGGCGGTCAAGGCCCCCGGTTTCGGCGACCGCCGCAAAGCCATGCTCGAAGACATTGCCTGCCTGACCGGCGGCAAAGTCATCGCTGAGGAAGTTGGCATGTCGCTTGAAAAAGTGACACTGGCGGACTTAGGCCAGGCCAAACGCATCGAAGTGAGCAAAGAAAACACCATCATCATTGACGGCTCCGGTGCGGCAGCTGACATTGAGGCGCGCGTCAAACAAGTGCGCGTTCAGATCGAAGAAGCGTCCAGCGACTACGACCGTGAAAAGCTGCAAGAACGCGTGGCCAAGTTGGCCGGCGGTGTGGCGGTGATCAAAGTAGGCGCTGCCACCGAAGTGGAAATGAAAGAGAAAAAAGCCCGCGTGGAAGACGCGTTGCACGCCACCCGTGCGGCTGTGGAAGAAGGCATTGTGGCAGGCGGCGGCGTTGCCTTGCTGCGTGCCAAGCAAACCGCTGGCCACATCCAAGGCGACAACGCTGACCAAGACGCCGGCATCAAGCTGGTGCTCAAGGCCATCGAAGCGCCCCTGCGCGAAATCGTGTTCAACGGTGGCGGTGAGGCCTCTGTCGTGGTGGCTGCTGTGATGGCTGGCCAAGGCAACTATGGCTACAACGCTGCCAACGAAACCTATGGCGACATGATCGACATGGGTATTTTGGACCCGACAAAAGTGACCCGTACCGCGTTGCAAAACGCAGCGTCGGTTGCCTCTTTGATGCTGACCACCGAATGCATGATTGCTGAAGCGCAAAAAGACGACGCAGCCGGCGGCGGTATGCCAGGCGGTATGGGCGGCGGCATGGGCGGTATGGGCGACATGGGCATGTAAGCCCAGCAGTGCAACGCTGAAACTTTTGCAGGGCAAGAGTTTCAGGCGCGCATTAAAAAACCCCGCACAGCGAGAGCTGTGCGGGGTTTTTTGTTGGCGTTTTATCGACTTCGACAATCTGTCGAGGCTTGGGTCAGCCAGTTGCTGCCTTGCGCTCGCTCACAACGCCAAGCTGTTGTCAGTGGGTTGCGCCCACCAGTAAATCAGAAAAAAACAGCCAACGCTGGTGATCGTCAACAACTGCCACCAGCCACTTTTGCCCATATCGTGCAGCCGGCGGGCACCGACCGCCAAACTGGGCACCAACAACGCCAGGATAACCACTGTCACGATTTTTTCGTTCCAATTGGCCACAATGAACAGCGCCAACGCCTGAAAAAGAAAAAACCACCAAAACTCTGAACGCGACGCACGGCCCGAAAAAGTCGCGTACTGACTCAGACAACTGGAAATAGCTTGGCTAAAGTTCATCTGGTCGCCTCCTTGGATATCTGCTGGGTAAATTCCCACTCTCATGATAAGGCTTTCAAAGTCTGGCTTTGAGCTCAGGCAGCCGACAAGCGCTGCAGCAAGCCAGCCGTTGAGCTGTCCAGCCCGGCTACGTCACCGCTTTGCATACGCGCTGCAATGTCTTTGGCTAACACCTTGCCCAGCTCCACGCCCCACTGGTCAAAACTGTTGATGCCCCAAATGGCACCGCTGACAAACACCCGGTGCTCGGCCAGCGCAAGCAAGGCTCCCAGCGCGGCGGGTGTTAACCGCTCTAGCAGCAAAAACGTACTCGGCCGATTGCCCGGAAAGTGTTGGTGGCCAGCCGAGTCCGGCTTGCCATTCATCAGCGCCTGGGCTTGCGCTACGGCATTGGCCAGTAGCAGCCCGTGCTGGCCGGGCAAGTCATGTGCAGTTTTTTTCACCGCGATGAACTCGACCGGCACCACCGTTGTGCCTTGGTGAAGCAGCTGGAAATACGCATGCTGGCCGTTGGTGCCGGGCTCGCCCCACAGCACTGGGGCGGTATCAAACGGCAATGTGCCGCCATTTTCGTCCACACGCTTGCCGTTACTCTCCATCTCCAGTTGCTGCAAGTAAGCCGGCAGGCGGCGCAGCGCGTGGCTGTATGGGGCCAGTGAACGGCTCGAAAAACCATGAAAGTTGCGGTACCACACGTCCAGCAACGCCAGCCGTACCGGCAGGTTGCGGGCTAAGGGCGCCGTGCGAAAGTGCTCGTCCATCTCATGGGCGCCGCCCAGCAGTTCCCGGAACCCGACGTCACCGATGGCAATGGCCAGTGGCAACCCGATGGCCGACCACAGCGAATACCGGCCTCCTACCCAGTCCCAGAACCCGAAGGTTGTGGTGATACCAAAAGCCGCTGCCGCGTCCACATTCGCTGTTAACGCCGCAAAATGCCGGTCAATGCCAACGCCACCGCCGGCCTCAAACCAGCGCCGGGCCGCATGGGCATTGGCCATGGTCTCCGACGTGGTGAAGGTCTTGGAGGCCACCAAAAACAGCGTGTTCTGCGGTTTGACCTGGCGCAGCACTGCCGCCAGTGCCTGCCCATCGACATTAGAGACAAAGTGAAAGCGCTTGGCGCCGCTAGCGTTGAGCGCGAACTCGTCCAAAGCCAACACCGCCATTTGCGGCCCCAAGTCAGACCCACCTATGCCGATATTCACAATATCGGTGATGCGGTTGTCCAGCCGAATGCGTTGTGCGTAAGCCAGCATGGCGCGCAGGCTGGCCTGAACCTCATAACCCAGGCTTGCTATGCTATTTGTAGCATCAATGGTAAGCAATCCGGCGGCTGCAGGCGGATTTCGCAACAAAAAGTGCATTACGGCCCGGTTTTCAGTGCGGTTGATCCGTTCTCCCGCAAAAAGCGCCTCGCGGCGGGCGAGCAAACCGCATTGCTCGGCCAACGCCGTCAACAACGCCTGTGTTGGCTCGTCGATTAAATTTTTCGACAGATCCGCAAAGACATGGGGCGCACTCTGGCTGAAAGCGGCAAACCGTCCGGTGTCTTCAGCAAAAGCGCGGCGTAAATCAAACGACTGGCCTGTCGCTTTGTACTGCACGCCTAGGGCCGCCCAGGCGGCCGTGTGGTCACAGCGGGTCAGGCGCTTCATACGGCCAGCATCAGTTGCTCCAGCTTTTGCGCGTCTGCAGCGAAAGCCCGAATGCCTTCAGCGAGTTTTTCAGTGGCCATAGCGTCTTGGTTCAGTGCCAACCGAAAACTCGCCTCGTCATGATTCAGCGCTGGCAAATCCATTGCTCGGGCTGCCGCTACGCTCAAAGCGGGTGTCAGCGGCGTGTCCGCGGCGGCCAGGGCGCTCAGCAACTCAGGGCTGATGGTGAGCAAGTCGCACCCGGCCAGCGCAGTAATTTGCCCCGTGTTGCGAAAGCTCGCGCCCATCACCTCGGTCTTGATGCCGAAGTGCTTGTAATGGTTATAAATTTCTTTGACTGACTTGACCCCGGGATCGTTCGCGCCGGCTTGCGCGGCGTCACACCACTGTGGGCCAGCAGAGTTTTTGTACCAGTCATAAATACGGCCCACAAAGGGCGAAATCAACTGCACTTTGGCGTCGCCGCACGCAATCGCTTGGCAAAAAGAAAACAGCAGCGTCAAGTTGGTGTGAATGCCGCGTTGCTCCAGCTTTTCAGCCGCTTTAATGCCTTCCCAAGTAGCCGCCACTTTGATCAACACCCGGTCAATGTGAATGCCCTCGGCCTGGTACAGCTCGACTAGCCGCTCGCCCCGGGTAAAAGTGGCATTGACGTCAAAGCTCAAACGCGCATCAACCTCAGTGGACACCCGGCCGGGCACGCTGTGCAAAATCTGGCAGCCAAAACGCACCAGCAAGCGGTCCATGATCTCATCGAGCTGGCGTCCTTTGAAGCGGCTGACCACCTCGCGCAGCAGCGGCGCATAAGCGGGCTTTTGCACCGCCTTCAAAATCAACGAAGGGTTGGTCGTAGCGTCTTGCGGCTGGTATTGCGCTAGCTGTAGAAAGTCGCCGGTGTCGGCGACCACGGTGGTGAATTGTCTGAGGGCCTCTAACTGATTCATAATTTTTTTTCCGCGCCGACTTCGGTGAGCTGTGGTGACGCTGCAGCGATAACACCACACAAATTCTACGACTATGCCAATAGAATTGGTTACTAAATTACCAACTTTTGGGGCCTGTTGGAGCAGTGTCAGCTGCACCGCCACCGACTGCCGGCCGGCATTAGCCGAACATTGCCCGAGCACATCCACGCACTACTCACGCACTACTCACGCACTACTCACGCACTACTCACGCATTACTCACGCATTACTCACGCATCACCTGAGAATTACCCATGAGCTTTGACTTACTTGTGTTTGGCGGCACCGGCGACCTGGCCTGGCGAAAAATCATGCCCGCTTTGTTTCAGGCCTTTCGCCATGGCAGTTTGCCGGCTGACGGCCGCATTATCGGCATTGCGCGCGAAGCCCTGACGTCGCAGCAGTACCGCACCCTGATAAAAAACCGCTTCGACGAGGTTGACCTCGACAAACGCCCCACCACGGACGAATTCAACCGATTTGCCGCTGCCTTGTGCTATTTGCGCATGGACTTGTCCAGCCCGGCTGACTACCAGCAGCTGGCCGCCCTGCTGCAACAGCGCACCGCCGAGGTGGTGGTAATGTACTTAGCTACTGCGCCGGCGCTGTTCACGACCGTGTGCGAACA
>JAYULP010000066.1:0-2411 GCA_043763445.1 Polaromonas sp. | reverse complement strand
GTTCACCCTTCGCCGGTAAAAGGGGCGGCCCGGCTACCCGTTCGCCTTGCGCTTGTCGGGGGGGTTTGTTTCTGCGAAGCAAGCTTGGACAAGCTGTCAGCGAGCGGTGCGCTGAAAATGAGAACACAAACGCGGTGAATAAAACTAAAAACCGCCTACTTGTGCGCCTCGTTTACTTTTTTTTATTTGTCATCCCTTAATGATGGTTCAACGGGCGACTTGCTAAGCTACTGGCAGTGAGCACCACCTTGCGGCACGCGCAGCCCAAACTACAGGGATGCCGTCCCTTTTTTTTGAGTGGCCACCGCCGTGCTTGCGCCGCGCCAACGCCTGGGCTTGAAGGTGTCAGCGTTGGCGTGATGTGATGTGATGTGGCGCGACGCGACGTGGCGACAGCTTCGGGCTGCGCGCCGGCCTTTTTTGTGCGATTTATCGCTTATTTTTTAATCACCGCCTTAAAACAACCAACGCCGCCTAGCGGCCCAAAAGACTATGGAATTTCTCTTTGACCCTAACGTCTGGATCGCTTTTGCGATGCTCACCGCCCTTGAAATCGTATTGGGCATCGACAACATCATCTTTATCTCTATTTTGGTGGGCCGCTTACCGCCCGAGGTACGCGACAAAGCGCGGCGGCTCGGCTTGGGCTTTGCGATGATGTCGCGCTTGCTGCTGCTGTTCTCGCTGAGCTGGGTAATGGGCTTGACGGCTGATTTATTCACCATTTTTGGCCAAGGCATCAGCGGGCGTGATTTGGTGTTGTTGCTCGGTGGCTTGTTTTTGCTTTACAAGGCATCGCACGAAATTTTTGTCGAGGTCGAGGCGCGTGAACAGGCTGGCCCGCCGGCCAGCGCGGCAGTGCAGGTCAAAGCAGGCGGCCAGCGGGTGTTTTGGGGGGTTATTGGACAAATCGCCATCATCGACATCGTGTTCTCGCTCGACTCGGTCATCACGGCCGTTGGCATGGTGGACCAGATCAGTGTGATGGTGGCGGCGGTGGTCGCCTCCGTTGGTGTCATGCTGGTGGCGGCCAAACCGATTGGCGAGTTTGTAGACCGCCACGCGTCGGTCAAGGTTCTGGCGCTGGCTTTTTTGGTAATGGTGGGCATGGCGCTCACCGCCGAGGCTTTTGACCAGCATGTCCCCAAGGGCTACATTTATGCGGCTATGGCGTTTTCGCTGGCGGTTGAGGCGCTCAACATCCGCTCACGCGCTAAGCATGTGGCCAAAGTTGCCGCGCAGCAAAACGCGGCGGCCCCCTCCTCTGCCTCCAGCTGAACGCTACCGCACCGTAGATCCTGCTGCTTTGCCGGCTTGGCGCTATGGGCGTGAGCGTTGTGAGCAAAAGGAGCCTCAATAAATCGGCGTTGGGGGTGCCACCGCGGCTGGGTACTGATAGATGGTGATGGTTGACGTTGGTTGACGTTAGGTCAGGGGGAGTAAAAGTGGGCGAGCACTGATGTTGAGTCCGTCGGCGGCGGCCTCAGCCACTGCCGGGGCTTGAGTCGGCACCACGGCCAAAGTAGCAGGGCTGCCCTCGTGCGCTACCGCAGTGGCCTGAGCTGCTGCAGCAGCGTGGGCAGCAGCTCACTGATGGTGGGGTGGATGTGCATGGTTCGCGCCATGACCGAGTAAGGCTGTTTGGCCACCATCAGCGCGAGCAGCGTGTGCACTACCTCGTCGCCGTTGTGGCCCAAAATCGCGGCGCCCAGCAGCTGTTTACTTGCGGCGTCTACCAGCACCTTCATGAAGCCTTGAGTCTCGCCCATCTCGCGCGCACGGGCAACGCGCTGCATTGGCAGGCGGGCGACCAGCGCTGCGTGGCCGCTTTGGCGCACTGCCTGCTCACTTAGCCCAATACGCCCGAGCGGCGGGTCAATGTACAGCGCGTAGCACGGTATGCGGTCGTCCAGGCTTCGCCGGTCGTCGTCAAACAGGTTAGCGGCTACGATTTCATAGTCGTTGTAGGCGGTATGGGTAAAGGCCCCGCGGCCATTGCAGTCGCCCACGGCCCAAACGCCGTCGGCACTGGTGCGGCATTGCGAATCAACCGTGATGTAGCCGCGCGCGTCGGTGGCAATGCCGGCTAAGGCCAAGCCTAACGGCTCGGTGTTGGGCTGGCGGCCAGTGGCCAGCAACAAATGGCTGCCGACAATGGTTTGCACTTGACCAGCCAGCCGGGCGCTGAGCGCGATATCTTGCCCCTGCATTGACAGCGCGAGTTGCTCGGCACCCAGCACAAACCCAATACCTTCGGCCGCCAAAATGGCGCGGATGCCGGCAGAAACATCCGCGTCCTCGCGGCTGAGCAAGCGATCTGAGGTGTCCACAACCGTGACCTGTGCCCCGAATCGCCGCATCATCTGTGCAAACTCCAACCCGATGTAGCTGCCGCCCACAATCACCAAATG
>JAYULP010000065.1:0-5995 GCA_043763445.1 Polaromonas sp. | reverse complement strand
TATATTTGAAACATCTTCAGTCCAACCAGGCATGACTTCAAAATCAACTTTGATATCGGAATATTCTTTCAATGAGGATGGCATGCCCTTCACTTCCTCTCCGTTCAACATGTACTTACGACCAATTTTAACTTCTGGAAATCCACTCAAGACATCCAATTTGGTGAGGTTGATCTCGGTAAATCCTGTAAGTAGAAGGTGAAAGGATAGCGAATAGGAAGGGAGAGGCAGTCAGAACAAAGTAGGAGCATTGGTGGATAGATAGATAGAATAGACAAAAGACATCGACGATCAAAATTTTATTTTAATCAACAGGATTAAATCCATCAGAAAATAGGGTGACGAAGGGAAAAAAAAGCACTAAAAGAAAAACGCATAGAATGTGTGGAAGGGAAGAGGAAAAGCAGAGTATGCTAAATTTCATTAAAAAATACTTGTACGTGCCATTGATCATAGCCGCGTATTTCAGCTGGGGAATGTCAATCCAGCCGCACCGACGGGGACGGCCAGTAGTTGTGCCGAACTCTCCGCCTGTGTATGGCACGGTGACTGGGTTTGTGAGGCAAGCAGGCCAGTAGGCTGGCAGTCCGCTCGGCAGGCTAACCCCGACTTGTCATTGCGGGCTTGACCCGCAATCCATAAAACCGTCACCTTGCCAAAACCGTTAAAAGTCGTGGATCCCAGCTCAAGCCCGGGATGACAGGGGGTAGCGGGATGACAGAGGGTAGCGGGCTGACAGAGGGCTGGCACGGTGACTGGGTTTGCGAGGCAAGCAGGCCAGTAGGCTGGCAGTCCGCTCGGCAGGCTAACCCTGACTTGTCATTGCGGGCTTGACCCGCAATCCATAAAACCGTCACCTTGCCAAAACCGTCAAAAGTCGTGGATCCCGGGTCAAGCCCGGGATGACAGGGGGTAGCGGGATGACAGAGGGCTGGCGGGCTGACAGGGGTTCGCTAGGTTGACTAGCTTGGTGAGGCTGGACGGCTACCGCTGCTGCGTTAAGTCAGGGAAAGCCCCGGTTTTTATTTCTTGGCCCGCTGTGAATTCAGCATCCATGCGGCTTACGTCCCCGCCTTAACCTTCAGCCGCCACGCATGCAGCAGCGGTTCGGTGTAGCCGCTGGGCTGCGTCAAGCCTTTGAAGACCAGGTCTGTCGCGGCCCGGTAAGCCATTGACGTGTCGAAGTGTCCGGCCATCGGCTGGTACAACGCGTCGCCTGCGTTTTGGGCGTCGACTACGGCAGCCATGCGCTCGAAAGTTTGCGTTACTTCGGCGTGGCTGACCACGCCGTGAAGCAGCCAGTTGGCCATGTGCTGGCTGGAAATGCGCAGCGTAGCGCGGTCTTCCATCAGGCCGACGTTGTGGATGTCGGGGACTTTGGAGCAGCCCACGCCTTGGTCGATCCAGCGCACCACGTAGCCCAAAATGCCTTGGGCATTGTTGTCGAGTTCTTGCCGCTTTTCGGCGGCGCTCCAGTTCGTGTGGACGGCGGCGGGCACTTGCAAAAGCTGGTTCAAAATGCCGTCGCGTTCGGCGTTGTAGTCGGTTTTCTCCAGCGCCTGCTGCACGTCCGCTACGCTGACTTGGTGATAATGCAGCGCGTGCAGGGTGGCGGCGGTGGGGGACGGCACCCAGGCGGTATTGGCACCGGCTTTGGGATGGGCAATTTTTTGCTCCAGCATGGCGGCCATCAGCTCGGGCATGGCCCACATACCTTTGCCGATTTGCGCTTTGCCGCGCAGGCCACAGCTCAGGCCGACCAAGACGTTGTTCTTCTCATACGCACCAATCCAGGTGGCGCTTTTCATGTCGCCCTTGCGGATCATTGCGCCGGCTTGCATCGCGGTATGCATTTCGTCGCCTGTACGGTCCAAAAAGCCGGTGTTGATGAAAGCCACCCGCTCGCTCGCCTCGGCAATACAAGCCTTCAGGTTTACGCTGGTGCGGCGCTCCTCGTCCATGATGCCCAGCTTGACGGTGTTCGCAGGCAAGCCCAGCAGCGTTTCCACACGGCCGAACAGCTCGCTGGCAAATGCGACTTCTTGTGGGCCGTGCATTTTGGGTTTGACGATGTAGACCGAGCCGGTGCGGGAGTTGACAATCGACTCCACTCCCCGGCGTTTGAGGTCGTGCATGGCAATCGTCACGGTGACAACCGCATCCAAAATGCCTTCGGGAATTTCCTGTCCGTCGGCATACAAGATGGCGGGGTTGGTCATCAGGTGGCCAACATTGCGTAAAAACATCAAGCTGCGGCCATGCAGTTTGACCGGCGTGCCTCCCGCGCCGGTGTAGTGGCGGTCAGGATTGAGGCCACGGGTGAAGCTTTTGCCGCCCTTAGTGACCTCCTCGGTCAGTGTGGCCTGCAAGATGCCCAGCCAGTTGCTGTAGGCCAGCACCTTGTCGTCGGCATCGACCACAGCCACTGAGTCTTCGAGGTCTAGGATGGTGGACAGAGCAGACTCCAGCACCAGGTCGCTGATGCCGGCGAGGTCAGTTTTGCCGATGGCCGTGCTGGCGTCGATCCGAATGTCCAGGTGCAGGCCGTTGTGCTGGAGCAGCACCGACGACGGTGCAGCCGCGTCGCCCTGGTAGCCGATGAACTGGCTGGCGTCGGCCAGGCCGGTAGCGCCGGTGGCGGTGGTGATCACCAGTTTGCCGTTGGCTACGCTGTAGTGGGTGGCGTTTTTGTGTGAGCCGTTGGCCAGTGGCGCGGCCTGATCCAACACTTGGCGGGCAAAGGCAACGACCTTGGCACCCCGTACCGGGTTGTAGCTTTTGCCTTTTTCTGCGCCATCGGTCTCGGCAATTGCGTCAGTGCCGTACAGCGCGTCGTACAAGCTGCCCCAACGGGCGTTGGCGGCGTTCAGGGCGTACCGGGCATTGAGCACTGGCACCACCAGCTGGGGGCCCGCTTGCAGGGCCAGTTCAGCGTCCACGTTAGCGGTGGTTGCCACCACCTCGGCGGGGGACGGCACCAGGTAGCCAATGGACTCTAAAAAGGCGCGGTAAGTGGGCATGTGCAGGATCGGGCCTGGACTGGCTTTGTGCCAAGCGTCCAGCTCGGTTTGCAGGCGGTCACGCTCGGCCAGCAAAGCGATATTTTTTGGTGCCAGGTCAGCCACCAAGGCGTTAAAACCGGTCCAAAAATCAGCGCTGCTCAGGCCAGTGCCGGGCAGTACCTTGGTTTCGATGAACTGGTGCAACACGGTAGCTACTTGCAGGTCGTGGCAGGCGATACGAGGCGTTTGAAGTGCGGTGGCGGTGGTCATGGAGGTCCGTAGAAAAGTAAAAAGAAAGCTCGATATGGGGCTCAGGGCACCAGCTGTGTCAGCACGTCGGCCAAGCTGCTGCCGGTGTGCAGCGGCGGGGTGCCCAACTCCTCAAAAGGCAGCTGATAGCGGTTTACCCACAAGGTTTGAAAGCCGTACCAGGTGGCGGCCAGCGCGTCCCAGCTGTTGCAGCTGACAAAGCCAATTTGCGCGGCAGGCAGGCCGGTAGCGGCTTCGCCCAAGGCGTAGGCGGCGGGATCAGTCTTGTATTTGCGCAGCGGCTCGACGCTAATGACGTGGTCCAGCAGGTCGTCCAGCCCGGCGGATTTGACCGCCACCGCCAGCATGGCCGGCTCGCCGTTGGACAAAATGCCGGTGACGATGCCGCGCGCTTTGAGCGCCTGCAACACTGCCCGGCTTTGCGCAAACGCTGTCAGGCACTGGTACTGGCGCATCAGCTGCTCCTGCGCTGCGGGGCTCAAGTCAAGCCCTAAGCGCTTGCAGCTGTAGCGCAAGCCGGCGCGAGTCAGCTCGCCAAACGGCTGGTAATGCGCGCCGTGGCTGCTCATGGTGACCAAGTGGGTGTACTCAATTTGTTTGTCGCGCCACATCACGCTCAAGGCAGTGCCGTAGCCGGGAAAGAGTTGCTCGGCCAGCTGGCTCACGCTGTACACGTCAAACAGCGTGCCGTAGGCGTCAAATAGCACCGCCTTAACCGCGGGACGGTGGGCGGCAGGAGGTGAAGCGGGCGGCGTAACTTGATCCATGATATTGACTGTATTTGATCCTTGGATGTTTATCCACTGTCCAAACCGTGTTTTATTTATGACGTAAATCGACATAATGGGCAGGGTCGATTTGGCAGGCGGTCTCAAAAAAGCGGCAGCGAAAAAGCCATTGTGGCGGCAAAAAACCGGTCAGTACCTGCCAGTGCCCGCTTAACGATTGCTCGATAAGCTATTAAAAACAGAGCAAAATAAAAGCTGATGGACAAACTCAAACAACTTGAATCCTTTGTTGCGGTGGTCGCCCGCGGCAGCTTGACGGCGGCGGCGACGGCGGCGGGTGTGGCCCCTGCCATCATGGGCCGGCGGTTGGACGCGCTGGAAGAGCGGCTGGGCGTCAAGCTGCTGTTGCGCACCACGCGGCGCATTACGTTGACCCATGAAGGCAGCGCCTTTTTGGACGATTGCCAGCGTTTGCTGCGGGATCTGGCCGATGCCGAGGCCAGCGTGTCGGCCGGTGGCATCAAGGCGAGCGGGCATTTACGCATCACCGCGCCAGCGGGGTTTGGCCGCCGGCATGTGGCCCCACTGGTTACCCGCTTTCGGGAGCAGCACGATGACGTGACCATAGCGCTTAACCTGAGCGACCGAGTGGTAGACCTGACCGGCGAGGGTTTTGACTGCGCGGTACGGGTGGGCGACCTGCCGGACTCGTCCCTGGTCAGCGTGCGCATGGCGGATAACCGGCGCCTGTGCGTGGCCACTCCGCGCTATCTACACACCCACGGCACGCCGCAGCACCCCAGCGAGCTGGCCCGGTTCGACTGCCTGACGCTGTCCAGCGAGGCCTCGCAAACACGCGGCTGGGTCTTCACCGTGAACGGCGAGCTGACGTATCTCAAGCCTGGCGGTCCGCTGGACTGCTCTGACGGACAGGTGCTGCACGACTGGTGCCGGGCAGGCTACGGCATTGCTTGGCGCAGCTCGTGGGAGGTGGCACTTGACGTGGCCTCGGGGGCGCTGGTGCCGGTGCTGGAGGCGTTTGCCGCGCCACCCAACGGGATTTATGCGGTGTTTGCGCAGCGCAAACACTTGCCGCTGCGGGTACGCTTGTGGATTGATTTTCTAAAGCACCACTACGGACAGCCAGCGTTTTGGCAAGCGGCCGATTGCGCCACGGCCGCTTGAGTTGTTGCGCCGTCAGCGCAGGCGGGGAAAAAACATTTGCAAACTGTTTTTTCCCCTTTTTTAGCCCTACAGGCCCAAAGCCGTTGTGTTTAAACCTAACAGCGCTATTTAATTAGTAGCGCGCTGCCCTGTGTTGTCAGGCCAGACCTACCAGCAGCCAGGCCGCGGTACCCCACATCATCAAGGCGACTACACCGTCTAGCAGGCGCCAAAACAGCGGTGAATTCAAGCGTCGTCCGAGCACCCACATGGCTAGCGCCAGCGCACTGAACCACAACAAAGACCCCATCGCTGCGCCTAGGCCAAAGACGGCGTTATCCGGTCGCGGGTAAGCCAGCGAAGCGGTGCCAATTAGCACTGCAGTGTCCAGCCAGGCATGCGGATTGAGCCACGACAGCGCCAGCGCCATACCGGCCGCACGGCGGCGTGACATGGCCGCGCCGCCGGCGGGCGGTGCGTCGGTTGCGGCCTCGCTATTCGCGCTTAAAACCAGTGCGGGTTGCAAAAACCGCTTCATGGCTCCAGCGCCGTACCCAACCAAAATCAGCGCACCCGCACCGCTGATGGCGCCCAGCACCTTGTCCGGCAGGCTGCCGAACTGCGCCAGCCCGGCCACCCCGGCGGCAATCAGTGCCACGTCGGCCAGCATGCACACTGCAATCGTCAGGCCCACATGCTGGCGCTTCAAACCCATGCGAATCACATGTGCGTTTTGCGGCCCAATCGCCATGATGAGCGACAGACACAAAGCCATGCCAGCGAAAAAAGCAGGCGCGAAAACGGTGGTCATGATGAAATCCGGTCAGTCGC
>JAYULP010000064.1:0-2466 GCA_043763445.1 Polaromonas sp. | reverse complement strand
TGATGCATGCTGCGGAAAAGATTGGCACCTATATCCCGCATTTTTGTTACCACAAAAAACTGAGTATTGCTGCTAATTGTCGGATGTGCTTAGTTGACATCGAAAAGGCACCTAAGCCAATGCCTGCCTGTGCGACTCCTGTGATGCAGGGTATGGTTGTACACACTAAAAACGACAAAGCAATAAAAGCGCAGAAAGGGGTAATGGAGTTTCTGCTCATCAATCACCCGCTAGACTGCCCAATCTGCGACCAAGGCGGCGAGTGCCAGCTACAGGATCTAGCGGTTGGATATGGCAGCAGCGAATCTCGTTACAAAGAAGAAAAGCGCATGGTTTTTCTTAAATCCGCTGGGCCGCTGGTGTCGATGCAGGAGATGAGTAGATGCATCCACTGCACTCGCTGTGTTCGCTTTGGCCAAGAGGTCGCTGGCATTATGGAACTTGGTATGTCGCACAGGGGTGAGCATGCAGAAATTGAAACATTTGTTGGTATGTCTGTTGACTCCGAGCTGTCTGGCAACATGATTGATATTTGTCCTGTTGGCGCATTGACTAGTAAGCCGTTTCGCTATAGCGCTCGCACCTGGGAGTTGTCCCGACGAAAATCGATCAGTCCGCACGATTCAACCGGTACTAATTTAGTGGTGCAGGTCAAAAATAATAAAGTCATGCGTGTTGTTCCGCTTGAGAATGAAGATGTCAATGAATGTTGGATTGCTGACCGGGACCGTTTCTCATATGAAGCACTCAGCAGCAACGAGCGACTAACTAATCCGATGATTAAACAGGGTGGACAGTGGATAAATGTTGACTGGAAAACTGCATTAGAGTACGTGGCCAACGGCATCAAGCAGATTAGCGCTGATCACGGGGCGAAAGCTGTCGGTATGTTGGTTAGCCCGCACTGCACGCTTGAGGAGCTTTATCTTGCATCATCCTTTATTCGAACGTTGGGCAGCGACAACATCGACCACCGGTTGAGGAATGCTGAGTTTCCTCCGCTTTCCGCTGTGCGTTGGCTTGGTACGTCAATCGCGTCGCTGTCTATGCTCCAATGTGTGCTGGTTGTTGGTTCTAATCTGAGAAAAGATCACCCGTTGTTTGCACAGCGAATCCGGCAGGCCTCGCGACAGGGCTGCACAGTGAGTACTATTGCATCGACTTTTGAGCTTGCTACACCTGATGCTTGGGCTATTCCCATAACTCATTTGATGTCATCAGTAGCCAGTAATTGGGTGCAGTCCCTGGCCGACATTGTCACGGCGGTTGCAGCGGCGAAAGGCATTAGTGTACCGATTTTCGGGAGGGCAACTCAGCAGGCAAAAGCAATCGCCGAGTCATTACTTAGCGGTGAACGCAAGGCGGTTTTATTAGGCAATGCGGCGGCTCATCATTGGCAGGCGTCAACTTTGTTAGGTCTTGCCAATTGGATCGGCGTTCAAACGGGCGCTACGGTGGGGTATCTGACGGAGGCTGCTAATACTGTTGGCGCTCAATATGCGCAAGCACAACCAGTTGCAGATGGGCTGAATGCGGAGCAGATGCTTGATGGTAAGTTAAAAGCCATATTGCTACTAAATACAGAACCTGAGTTCGACTCTGCTCGCGGTAGTAAGACGAACAAATCGTTAAGCAGTTCCAAAATGGTAGTTACATTGAGCCCCTTCAGATGTAATTTAGATTGTAGTGATGTCCTTTTGCCAATTGCACCTTTTTCGGAGACAGCGGGAACCTTTGTTAATGCTGAGGGTCGAATTCAGAGTTTTCATGCTGTAGTTAAACCACTGGGAGAAACTCGCCCTGCATGGAAGGTGCTACGTGTATTAGCAAATTTATTACAGCTACCCGGCTTCGATTATGAAACAGCGCAGGACGTGTTGTTGCAGGCTACTGGTGGAAATGTAGCGTTTGTACAGCCGGATCGCTTGTGTAATAGAAGTATTCCAGTTGTTTCAGTTTCAATGAATGCTGGACCTGATACCTCACCCGTTGTGGCTTCCATTTATCAGCTAGACAGTCTTGTGCGGCGTGCTACCTCGCTGCAGCTGACCGCTGATGGGCGTGCAGCGCAAGTTGGCTGCACCGAATTGTCGGAACATGTTCTAGTTGATATTGCGGGAGTGGATAAATGATTAATGCCTTCCACCAGTTTGGTGAGGGTTTAATGAGTGGTATTTGGCCAACTGTAGTTTGGCCAGTACTCTGGGCAGTCATTAAGATATTGGCTGTACTACTTCCACTGATGGGTTGCGTTGCCTACCTGACACTGTGGGAGCGTAAAGCGATTGGTTTTACTCAAATTCGGCTTGGACCAAATCGAGTAGGCCCGATGGGTTTGTTACAACCGATAGCGGATGCGCTAAAACTTCTTACTAAAGAAATTATTATTCCAACAGCAGCAAGTAAAGGCTTATTCGTTTTGGGACCGGTAATGACAATTATGCCGGCTCTTGCGGCTTGGTCAGT
>JAYULP010000063.1:0-6056 GCA_043763445.1 Polaromonas sp. | reverse complement strand
CTTTTTTCAAATACTTAAAGCTAAATGCTCTATTTGTAGTCGTTAGCTTTCTTGTGGGGTACGGCCCGGTTTACCGCAGTTCTCGATAGGCCATGTGCTCTGTCTTGGCGTTCAACAGCACTTCTGGCTCCTGTGCTTCGTCCCAGGTTTCGTTGTTCAGGCCCGCTTGCAAGCGGTTGGTGTCCAGCTCGCCAGTCCATTTGGCAACAACCAAAGTAGCCACGCCGTTACCAATCAGATTGGTCAATGCGCGCGCTTCAGACATGAATCGGTCAATGCCTAAAATTAACGCTAAGCCGGCCACAGGCACAGTACCCACGGCTGACAAAGTGGCTGCCAGCACAATAAAGCCGCTGCCGGTGATACCTGCTGCGCCTTTGGACGTCAGCAGCAGCACGCCCAGCAAGGTCAGCTCTTGTGTCAACGTCATTGACGTGTTGGTCGCCTGCGCGATGAACACGGCTGCCATGGTCAGGTAGATTGAAGTTCCGTCAAGGTTAAATGAATAACCAGTCGGAATCACCAAGCCTACCGTTGACTTTTTAGCGCCTAGGTTCTCCATTTTCTCCATCATGCGCGGCAGAACCGATTCAGACGACGAGGTGCCCAGCACAATCAGCAGCTCTTCTTTGATGTACTTGATGAATTTCCAGATCGAGAACCCATGAAAACGGGCAATCAGCCCCAGCACTACAAATATAAAGATCAGGCAGGTAAGGTAGAAAGCGCCCATCAGTTTGCCCAACGAGAACAAGCTGACGATGCCGTACTTGCCAATCGTGAAGGCCATAGCGCCAAAAGCGCCAATTGGGGCCAACTTCATGATCATGTTGACGATGCCGAACAGCACATGTGAAGTTTTCTCGATCAGATCAAACACCATGGTGCCGCGCCCGCCGAACTTGTGCAGCGCAAAACCAAACAGCATTGCAATCAGCAACACCTGCAGGATTTCGCCTTTGGCAAACGCGTCAAAAATCGTTGTCGGTATCACGTTGAGCAAAAAGTCCACCGTGCTGGTGAGCTTACCCGGGCCGGTGTAGGCCGCAATCGACTTGGTGTCGAGTGCTGCGGCATTGATGTTCATGCCTTCGCCGGGCTTCAAAATATTAACTAGCACCAGGCCGATGATCAGTGCGAGGGTACTGACGACTTCAAAGTACAGCAGTGCCAGACCGCCGGTTTTGCCCACTTTCTTCATGTCCTCCATGCCGGCAATGCCGATCACTACTGTGCAAAAAATGATCGGTGCAATGATCATTTTGATCAGCTTGATAAAGCCGTCGCCCAGGGGTTTCATGTCAGCGCCGGCGCTGGGGTAGAAATGTCCCAGCAGCACACCCGCCACCACGGCGCACACTACTTGAAAGTAGAGCGACCGATACAGCGGCAGCTCGGCGGCCGGCGGGGCGCAGGGTAAGTTTGAAGGTGTCATTAGGAGGTACCTGCCCGCGTCGGCAGCCGTGAATGTGAAGGCTCCAATATAGCGCCGCCAGAGCCATGCTCTGCATGGGGATAACCGCAGCTTTGGGGTGTACCAGGCCAGATTTACCTGGCAGCACAAACGCCTTGACTCGCTGCCTGACAAGGCAGCGCTGCTTCGCCCTTTAAGCTGGGCGCAGCAAGACACTAAGGGTCGCCCGCTGGCCCAGCGCGCCTACCGGGCAGCGCCGCTTACCCGGCTTGCTTTGCTTGTCATAAAGGCGTCTGGTGCCCGTTACTGCTTAGCTGCTTGACGTCCTGTTCAGCATCGCTAGTTTGCTGTGGCTGTCGGGTGTGTTGTGCCTTGCCACCGCTGGGCAGCGGATGCGCCGCGCTGAGCCGCTGTACCTGCCACCACTGCGGCAGTAATGCCTGCACCTGCGGCCAGCTGAAGCGGTCATCCATGAGATAAACAACGCCTTGGTCTGACGTGGTGCGAATCACACGTCCTGCGGCTTGCACGACTTTTTGAAGTCCCGGAAACAGATAGGTGTAGTTGTGGGCCAGCTGGCCTTGTGGCGGCATTTGCATGTTGTTGGCCCCGCGTTGCCGCTCACTGGTTTGCGCTGCGAAGTACTGCGCCAGTTGTGACTTAACCTGCTCATTGACGACGTTGACCTGCGGCAGTCCCAGTGTGGCGATGAACGCGCCAATCAAGCGTTTGCCGGGCAAGTCAATGCCTTCGGCAAAAGCGCCCCCCAACACAGCAAAGCCAATGCCTGACGAGGTGACGGTGAAACGGGCCAGAAATTCGCTTCTGCCGTGCTCGTCCATTCGCCGGGTTTGCGCCCAGACGGGCACCGTCGGGTGGCGGGCGGTAAACATCGCCAATAGCTGCTCAAGGTAGTCGTAGCTGCTTAAAAAAACGAGGTAGTTACCGGGCAGGGCTGCCCACTGGCGCGCCATCAAGTCGGCCATAGGCTGCAAGGACTGTGTGCGGTCAGCAAAACGGGTGGAAATGTCCTGCACGGCAACCACCCTGAGCTGGGCCGCCGCGAAGGGTGAAGCCACGTCCAGCCAGGCGGTGGTGGGCGGCAAACCCAGTGTGTTTTGGTAGAAAGCAGCGGGGCTTAGGGTCGCAGAAAACAGCACGCATGACTGCGCCGCAGCAAATCTGGGCGTCAAAAAAGGCGCTGGCACCACGTTACGAATCGTTAGTTCGGCGCAATCATCAGCCAGCGTCAGTGCGCTCGTGAGTAACGCGTTATCGGCGGCTGCAGCTAGCGTAACGTCAAGCAGGCTATGGGTGCCAAACGCTTCGGCCATGCGAAAAAAATGTAAAGCATCAAAATAAAAAGCCTGCAGCTCGCCGTCCACGCGGGTTGGATTGGCGAGCTGAAAATCCGTCAGCAAACTTAAGGTTTGCTGCAGCGTTTTGAGTAAGCTGAGCGGTACCTCGTCGAGCACCTGATACGCCGTGAGTTGCGTGCAATGCAGCTCAGCCAGCGCCCGGTTCAAGCGCTGCAACTGCGGCTTGACAGCTGACGGAGCCGTGCGCCACAGCTGTTGTAGTTGGCCCTGGCTCAGGGTTGCTGAGTACATTTTTCGGGCTCGCTCAAGCAGGTTGTGCGCCTCATCGATCAGCACGCAGACCCGCCACTGGTAGGTGCTCGTCATGGCGTGCAGCAGGGCGCTGCTGTCAAAGTAGTAGTTGTAGTCGCCCACCACCACGTCTGCCCAGCGCACCAGCTCTTGGCTCAGGTAGTAGGGGCAGACCTGATGGCTCAGCGCGACTTGTCGCACACTGGACTTGTGCAGCAGCGTGCCCCGGGCGGCCTGCACTGCGCTGGCCCGCGCTTGGGGCAGGCGGTCGTAAAAACCTTTGGCCAGAGGGCACGCGTCGCCGTGGCAGGCCTTGTCGGGGTGCTCGCAGGCCTTGTCGCGGGCCACCATTTCGAGCACCCGCAGCGCCATGGGCAATCGGGCTGTCGTTGGGGCTTGCCCAGCTGATGTGGCGGGTGCGGCTGGCCTGCAGGTTAGCCGCTCAAGTGCTTGCAGTGCCAATTGTCGGCCAGGGGTCTTGGCCGCCAGAAAAAACAGCTTGTCCAGTCGCTGCCGTGGCATTGACTTGAGCACCGGAAAAATCGTGCCAATTGTCTTGCCGATACCGGTGGTAGCCTGTGCCATCAGGCAGCGCCCGCCTTGGCTTGTTTTGTAGACTGCCTCAGCCAGTTCGCGCTGACCGGCCCGAAAACTGGCGTGAGGAAAAGCCATGGCCGACAACGCTTGGTCGCGCGCGCTGCGGTGGGTCAGCTCCTGCCGTGCCCAGACTAAAAAAACACTGCAGGTGGCCTCAAAATAGCGTTGCAGTTCAGCGGCTGAAAAGCTCTGCAACAGCGGGGTTTCGCTCAAGTTGGCAACGTCAAAATACACCAGTGACAGCGTAAGGTGTGCTAGGCCCCGCGCCTGGCACAGCAAGTGGCCGTAGACTTTGACTTGCGCCCAGTGCAGCGTGCGTCGGTTCTGCGGCATGGCGTGCAGGTCACCGCGAAAGGTCTTGACCTCCTCGAGCTGCTGGTTTAGTGGGTCGTAACCGTCAGCGCGGCCACGCACCCGTAAGTCCTCAAAGCGGCCCTCCAGCGGCACCTCTGGCTCGTACTCGGCCCCCCGGCGGGAGGCGACCAGCGCATGCCCCGCGATGCCTTCTTGCGCCGAAGGTGACGGCGTAAAGCGCAGGTCCAGGTCGCCATGTTTGGCCGTGAACTCGCACAACGCACGCACCGTGACGGTGTAGCTCAAGCGGGCTGCCCGGCTGACATGGGGCGGGCACTGCTGGTGCGCAGCGGCACCACAGCTGCGACGGGCGCGGCGGGTGACAGCGGCCAGACCAATGCGTTGGGTAAGTTCGACGCCAGTATCGGCGGGGCCTTAGCCGCAGGCACGGCTACGGTTTGCAGCGGTTTGGACAGGTCAATACCGGCTTCAGCCTGCTGGCTCAGCGCTTTGATTAGCCGTGTGCGGCGTACGCCATAGGCCACGCACGGCGAGCTCACATAGGCGGCAGCGTTAAAAATCAAGTTGCCATGATCAAGCCCGCTCGGCTGCAGATTTGAAACAGGCGTTTTCACAATAGCTGCTTTGGCCTCGACAACTGCCAGCAGCAGCGCCCGTGTGTGGGTGCCCAGCGGCACCGGTAGTTTGGTCCGCACCAAGCCCAGCGGGTTGGCGTGCGCCACTTGGCGTGCTGTTTTGGCGGTGAAGTCGGCGTTGGGTAAAGTCACCGTGGACTGCTCGCCCAGTTGGACGTCAGCAGCTCGGGCGGTGATGCGGCGAGTCTCGCCTTCAAACGGGCCAGCGATGTCATTTAGCTTGGTGCATGGCGAAGGCAAACTCTTCAAACGACAGCACGCCGTCTTTGTTGGCGTCGGCGCGGTCAAAATTGCGCGCCACGCCTTTGAAGCCGGCGGCTTCCTCCCGGCTGATGCTGCCGTCCTTGTTGCGGTCAAGCAAGTTGAACATGGCTGTGATGTCTGAGGCGCTGTACCGGGGTCGGGCGGGCGGGGCCGGCGCTGACGCAGCCGCAGCCGGTACTGCAGGGGCAGCCGATACGGTCGGTGCCGGCAACTCGGACGCTGGCTGTGCCCAGGCCCAACTGCTGGCCAACAAGCACACCGCCCAAGCGCTACAAAGTACCGCCGTTGTTTGACCCCTCGCCGCCCGCGGGGCAGCGCCAGCGCGGCACTTCAAGCTCGCATCAGTCGGGTGTTGGCTCAATCGCATGGGCGGGGCAGTGCAGGGCAGTTCGGGCGTTGGGTGTCAGGGCGGGCCATTTAGCCCAGTGTTGACATATCAATGACAAACCGGTACTTGACGTCACCTTTGAGCATACGCGCATAAGCGGTTTCAATTTGGTCCATGCGAATAACTTCAATGTCCGAGACGATGCGGTGCTGGGCGCAGAAGTCCAGCATTTCCTGCGTCTCCTTGATGCCGCCAATCAGCGAGCCAGCCAAGCGGCGGCGCTTCATGATCAGGTTAAACACCGTGGGCGACGGATGCGGTGTGGCGGGCGCGCCCACCAGCGTCATGGTGCCGTCAAGTTTGAGCAGCACCAAAAATGCGTCGAGATCGTGCGGGGCGGCCACAGCGTTCAAAATAAAGTCAAAAGTACCCGCATGGGCTGCCATTTCTTTGGCGTTTTTGGATACCACCACCTCTTTGGCTCCCAGGCGCAGTGCGTCTTCGCGTTTGTTGGCTGACGTGGTGAACAGCACCACATGAGCGCCCATTGCTGCGGCAATTTTTACCCCCATGTGGCCAAGGCCGCCCAAGCCCACGATGCCTACCTTGTGGCCCGGCCCTACGCCCCATTGGCGCAGCGGTGAGTAAGTGGTGATGCCCGCACACAGCAGCGGCGCTACGGCGGCTAAATCGGCCTCGTTATGCGATATGGTCAAGCCAAACGACTCACGCACCACCATTTTGTTGCTGTAGCCGCCATAGGTGGTGCCACCGGTGCCTTGCTCCGGCCCACCGTAGGTGGCGGTAAAGCCGTTGTCGCAGTACTGCTCAAGCCCAGCAGTGCAGGGCTTGCAATGCTGGCAGCTGTCGACCATGCAACCCACACCAATCAG
>JAYULP010000062.1:0-2469 GCA_043763445.1 Polaromonas sp. | reverse complement strand
TTGCGCCGACGGCTAACCATGCGAAGCAGGCCACGGCGGCCGTGGTGGTCTTTTGCGTGAGTTTTGAAGTGGGGCATCAATTCATTGATGCGGCCGGTCAGCAGACCCACCTGAACTTCAGGACTACCCGTGTCGCCAGGGGCGCGAGCATTAGACTGAACAATGTCCGCTTTGACTGATTTTGCAATCATTGTTTTTCATTTCTGCGCCGACAGGCGCGACTTGCGAGGAAAGCAGTGGTCCCGATATAGGATGAAAAATAACCGCTTTCACCGTGGCGTGAAAGGCATTAGGCAGGCTGTTTTCACAGCCGGATACCACGTGCTCCACAACCGATGAGTATAGCCGAACCGAGCGCTGTAGCCGCCCTTTGTCCGGCGCTAAACGCGGCACATCTGAGCGGGAGAAACATCGGCGCAACCGCACCCCAAGCGTTGGCGTTTAGGTTGACCGGCAATGCATTGCCAAACGCCTAGCCAGCCCTTGTCTCGACCACCAAGCTTTTAACGACCGCCAACGTATCGCGGCAACGCAGCGGGTCATCTAGTCTGAAAAACCACACATACCGCCATGGCTGATGCCACTGACACGCCCGACACGGCTTGAAGTGCACCGCGGCGCGCGGTGTGGCGTCAGCGGCCGGCTAGTTGAGCTGACCTAGTGACTCTCACCTCGCCAGAACTTCAACCCACCGCGCTGCCAAGGCTTTGCGTTGGCGAGCTGACGAATCATTGGCGGTGCAAGGCTGGCAACTGCTTGACATGTGCACGGGTGTTTTGGCGGGCGGGTGCGAGCTACGCCTGCAGCCCAGCAGACAGCTCGCAGTGGCCTGAACGCTGAGGACGTAGAAAATGCTCCTATAACAATAGCGTTATAGGCAACTAAAACGACGGCTACTGCCTTAACTTTGTTCAGAATTTGTTCAAAACTACGGTGTTTGGTACTGCAGCAGCTCACGCCGGCAGCAGCTCAGCCAATGGCCAACGCGGCTTGATGTCAAAGGTGTAGCTAGCTGGCTGTGTTGACAGCGCCTGCAGCCCCGCCTGCAGGCGCATTCCAGCGGCCAACGCAATCATCGCGCCGTTGTCGGTGCACAACGCCAGCTCGGGGTAGTGCACGCGCGCGCCCCGCTGCTCGCAGGCGGCGTCTAGCTGTTGACGCAGCCGTGTATTGGCGCCGACGCCGCCCGCTACTACCAGGCGCTTCAGCCCGGTTTGCAGCAGCGCAGCCATTGATTTTTTGACTAGCACATCGACGATCGCCGCTTGAGTTGCGGCGGCCAAGTCGGCTTTGTGAGTCTCTAGGCTGTCGCCCAATTTTTTGGCTTGTGTCAACACTGCGGTCTTCAGGCCGGCAAACGAAAAGTCCAGATTACCGCTGTGCAACAAGGGACGAGGCAACTTGAAAGCCGCTGCGTCACCCTGCGCTGCCAGCACGGCTAAGTGCGGGCCCCCGGGATACGGCAAACCCATGAGCTTGGCGGACTTGTCGAAGGCTTCGCCTGCTGCATCGTCAATACTTTCGCCCAACAGCGCGTAGCGGCCGACGCTTGTTACCTGCATGAGCTGGGTGTGGCCGCCTGACACCAGCAGCGCCACAAACGGAAACGATGGTGGGTCGGCACTTAAAAAAGGCGACAACAAGTGCCCTTCCAGGTGGTGCACGCCCATCACTGGCTTGCCGGCTGCTGCGCCCAGCGCACAGGCCACGCCCGCACCCACCAGCAATGCACCGGCCAGACCTGGCCCGCGCGTGAAGGCCACCAGCCCGACATCAGCCAACGTGCGCCCAGACAAGCGCAGCACTTCGCGGGTGAGCGGCAACACCCGCTGGATATGATCACGGCTGGCCAGCTCGGGCACTACACCGCCATACGCTTGGTGCATGTCGATTTGGCTGTGTAGCGCATGGGCCAACAAACGCGGCGTAGCAGAGCCGGCCGCGTCCACTACAGCTACGCCGGTTTCATCGCAGCTCGACTCAAATCCAAGAACAATCATGCTGCGAGTGTACTTTTTTGAGCCTGAACGCACCAAAGCTGGCGCCAAGTTCTTGCGGCATCTATGAGCATGACGCCGGTTTTCCCTTCATTTCGCGCCGTTGTGATGGCGCTGGATTTTTCGGCGGTGCTGCCGAACGAGGACGCGCTTGAAAGCGGCGATGGTGTCGTCGCAGTGCTGCCGGCCGACACCTTTTGCGCTAGCAGCTAGCACCGCCGATGCCCAACATGGCGATCACCGAGGCGTAAGGTCAGGCACAAGCACCGATTTGTGCAAATGGTAGTGGCCACACACGCCGAGCGCCGCCCAATGGCGCGGCCTGCCCAAAACCACAATACCAGCGACATCAACAGCGTGGTGCTTGCAGGCCGGACGGCTTGGCGGCTGCCCGCAGGTACCCTATATTGGATGAACCGGTAGCTCGCTTTGCGCGTGAACCAAGCGCAGCGGGTAGGCAAGATGGCGCAAC
>JAYULP010000061.1:0-6061 GCA_043763445.1 Polaromonas sp. | reverse complement strand
CTGTCTTTTTTATTGGCTGCAGTTGCCAGTCCGTACCGCAAATTATGGCATCACGCCTCTTGGTTTTATGCACCTGACTTGCGCATGCGGCAATTGCGCAACAAGGCAATGTCATAATGCGGGTCGCAATTCAAACGGCAAACGGGTCATGACTCGGCAGATGATGGTTCTGTTTATGGTTTTGGTCTCAAGTCTTGAAGCTGCTCCACAAGAGACAGCGAAAAGGCACCCAAGGTATTTCGTCAGAGAAATTCACAAAGGTTAATCATGAACATCACCAAAGCTGACACGCTTGCAGCAGTGTCGCTGCCGAAAACACATTCAACACACCTAACACCTGAGCCGCAGGAATTGCGTGGCGCAGAAATTCTCGTCAAGTCACTGCAAGCCGAGGGTGTCAAATACATCTGGGGCTATCCTGGTGGCGCGGTCCTGCATATCTATGATGCGTTCTACAAGCAGGACACTATTTTGCATGTGCTCGTTCGCCATGAACAAGCCGCAGTCCACGCTGCCGACGGCTATGCACGCGCCACCGGCGAGGTGGGCGTTGCGCTGGTGACTTCCGGCCCAGGCGTCACGAATGCGGTAACCGGAATCGCTACAGCTTACATGGACAGCATTCCGATGGTAATTATCACCGGTCAGGTGCCTACGCATGCGATCGGTTTGGACGCTTTTCAAGAGTGTGACACTGTTGGTATAACGCGCCCGATCGTCAAACACAACTTTTTGGTTAAAGACGTCCGACACATGGCGGACGTTATGAAAAAAGCCTTCCATATCGCACGCAGCGGGCGCCCTGGCCCAGTGGTGGTGGACATTCCAAAAGATGTGTCTTTTAACAAAACGCTTTATGCAGGCTATCCTCAAAGCATTGAAATGCGCTCCTACAATCCTGTTCGCAGGGGGCACGGTGGACAAATTCGTAAGGCTTTGCAGCTGCTTTTGACTGCAAAGCGCCCCTATATTTACACCGGTGGCGGCGTGCTACTGAGTAACGCGTCGCAAGAGCTCCGCACCTTGGTTGACATGCTGGGCTACCCGTGCACCAACACGCTGATGGGCTTGGGCGCTTACCCGGCGAGCGATCGCAAGTTTTTGGGCATGCTGGGCATGCATGGCACGGTCGAAGCCAACTATGCAATGCAAAACTGCGATGTGTTGCTGGCGGTTGGCGCGCGGTTTGACGACCGCGTGATCGGCAACCCAAAACACTTTGCCCAAAATGAACGCAAGATCATTCATATTGACATCGACCCGTCCAGTATTTCCAAGCGGGTTAAGGTTGACGTTCCCATCGTAGGCGATGTCAAAGACGTGCTGACTGAGCTGATTGCGATGATTAAAGAGTCGTCGCTCAAGCCTGATGCAGACACCCTAGGCAGCTGGTGGGACACCATCGAAGGTTGGCGTCAAAAAGACTGCATGAAATACAGTCTAGGCGATGGCGATGTGATCAAACCGCAGTTTGTGGTGCAAACACTTTGGAATATGACCAAAGACGCAGACGCCTACATCACATCGGATGTCGGACAGCATCAAATGTGGGCGGCGCAATACTACAAGTTTGACGAGCCGCGTCGTTGGATCAACTCCGGCGGCTTGGGCACCATGGGTGTTGGCTTGCCGTATGCCATGGGCATTAAGCTCGCCAAGCCTGAGTCGGAGGTTTTTTGCGTCACGGGCGAAGGCTCCATTCAGATGTGCATTCAAGAGCTGTCAACTTGCTTGCAATACAACACGCCAGTAAAAATTGTGGCACTTAACAACCGTTTTCTCGGGATGGTGCGGCAGTGGCAAGAAATCGAGTACGCCGGCCGCTACAGCAGCAGCTACATGGACGCGTTGCCAAACTTCGTCAAGCTGGCTGAAGCCTATGGACACGTTGGCATGTTGATCGAAAAACCGCAGGACGTAGAGCCTGCGCTGCGCGAGGCGCGCCGGCTAAAGGACCGCACCGTGTTCATGGACTTCCGCACTGATCCAACCGAGAACGTGTATCCGATGGTCAAAGCGGGCAAGGGA
The DNA here is from genome assembly GCA_043763445.1 of Polaromonas sp. GTDB lineage: Bacteria > Pseudomonadota > Gammaproteobacteria > Burkholderiales > Burkholderiaceae_C > Polaromonas. The sequence goes on along the minus strand of JAYULP010000061.1, from coordinate 4,033 downwards.
ATCAATGAAATGTTGCTCGGATCTGAGGATTTGTAGTGGACTAGACCTATAGCCCGCGTTTTCACTGCTCAAATAGCTCCTAAATTAGGAGCGTAATTTTATTTTTATTAACGAATCTATTGCTTGCCGAGTCGATGCATTACCGTGCATTGAGGAGGGCAACAAAAAGAGGACTCTTCCTGTGAAACATATTATTGCTGTTTTGTTGGAAAACGAGCCTGGTGCGCTTTCGCGCGTCGTGGGCTTGTTTTCGGCCCGCGGCTACAACATCGAGAGCTTGACTGTTGCCCCAACCGAGGACGCTAGCCTGTCGAGAATGACGATCCAGACCAGCGGCTCGGACGATGTTATTGAGCAAATCACCAAACATTTAAACCGCCTAATCGAGGTGGTCAAAGTGGTAGACCTCACTGAGGGTGCCTACACAGAGCGCGAGTTGATGATGATTAAAGTTCGCGCAGTGGGCAAAGAACGCGAGGAAATCAAACGCATGGCAGATATCTTTCGAGGCCGGATCATCGACGTAACCGAAAAAAGCTACACCATCGAATTAACCGGTGATCTGTCTAAAAACGACGCGTTTTTGGAGGCAATAGACCGTACTGCGATTCTTGAGACTGTACGCACTGGTGCTAGCGGAATTGGTCGCGGCGAAAGAATCCTAAGAGTGTGATGTTAGTTGTCCGGGCGTGCGTTTCGACAGGCGGGGCGCGAACGGATTTTCAGTGGCGATGCGCAACATTTGTTCGCCCAGAGCCTGTCAAGGGGCGTTTTTGCCACTATCCCAAACACCATCGGAGAAAAAATGAAAGTTTATTACGACAAAGACTGCGACCTGAGCCTGATCAAGGGCAAAACAGTAGCCATTATTGGGTACGGCAGTCAGGGCCATGCACACGCACAGAATTTGAACGACAGCGGCGTCAACGTGGTGGTTGGTCTGCGCAAGGGCGGCGCCTCATGGGACAAGGTGGGTAAAGCTGGGCTAAATGTAATGGAGGTTGATGACGCTGTTAAGGCAGCTGACGTTGTCATGATGCTGCTGCCCGACGAAGATATCTCCTGCGTGTACAAAACAAGTGTGGAGCCAAATATCAAGCCGGGCGCTTCCCTCGTGTTCGCGCATGGCTTTAATGTGCATTACAACCAGGTGGTGCCACGCACGGACTTGGACGTCTGGATGGTCGCGCCAAAAGCGCCTGGCCACACGGTTCGTAATACTTACACCCAAGGCGGCGGCGTGCCGCACCTTATCGCTATTTATCAAGACCGTAGTGGCAAGGCCAAGGATTTGGCCATGAGTTACGCCATGGCCAATGGCGGTGGCAAGGCCGGCATCATTGAGACTAACTTTAAAGAAGAAACCGAGACCGATCTGTTCGGCGAGCAGGCCGTGCTGTGTGGCGGCGCCGTTGAGCTGATTAAAATGGGCTATGAGACACTGGTCGAAGCGGGTTACGCGCCAGAAATGGCTTACTTCGAGTGCCTTCATGAACTCAAACTGATCGTAGACTTGATCTATGAGGGCGGTATTGCCAACATGAACTATTCGATTTCAAACAATGCTGAATACGGCGAGTACGTTACCGGCCCTGAAGTGATTAACGCGCAATCCCGCGAAGCCATGCGCTCGGCGCTCAAGCGCATTCAAACAGGTGAGTACGCCAAAATGTTTATCCTTGAGGGCCGTACTGGTTACCCAGGAATGACAGCCCGTCGTCGTTTGACAGCCGAGCATTCGATCGAAAAAGTTGGTGGTCAGCTGCGTGCGATGATGCCATGGATTGCGAAAAATAAGCTGGTTGACAAGACCCGTAACTAACGCCGCCACAGACAACGTGCAGACCGTTGTAGAGCCTGCACACACAGCCGCGTAGTCCCCCTGCGCGGCTTTTTTCTGGTGCCAACTTTTTCGCTGGACGGCGTTTAATACTTTGAATTTTCAGAAAATCAGGCTGAGCCAGCTGCTCAGGTTGGTACTCAGTGCAAGGAGTGCAATGTATGGGTGATGGTCAAGATACTTTGGTCGTTGACGATCCGGTGGTGGCTCGTAAGCGCAGAAAAGGTATTTATATACTTCCGAACTTATTCACCTTAGCGGCTTTATTTGGGGGGTTTTACGCTATCGTGATGGCTATGAATGGCCAATATGACCAGGCAGCTGTCGGCGTTTTTTGTGCCATGGTGCTGGACAGCCTCGATGGCCGCATTGCGCGAATGACCAACACGCAAAGCGCGTTCGGCGAACAAATGGATTCACTGTCTGACATGGTGTCGTTTGGCGCTGCGCCCGCTTTGATCGCCTACATATGGGCGTTGACCAGCCTTGGCCGTTGGGGCTGGATCGGTGCTTTTGTTTACTGCGCCTGCGCGGCGTTGCGACTGGCACGCTTTAACGTCAATACAGCGGTAGTGGACAAGCGGTTTTTCCAAGGACTGCCTTCTCCCGCAGCAGCTGCACTGGTAGCGGGCTTTATCTGGTTAATGAACGATTCAGGCATCAACGGGTTGGAGGTGCGTTGGCTTACCTTTGCGCTGATGCTGTACGCTGGGTTGACGATGGTGACCAACCTGCCGTTCTACAGTTTTAAAGATCTGAGCATGAAGCGCAGCGTGCCGTTTGCAGCAATTGTTTTGATCGCGCTGGGCATCGCGGTGATCAATATTCACCCACCCATCGTGATGTTCGCGCTGTTTGTGGTGTACGGGCTGTCTGGCTATGTGGTCTACGCCTGGCGCAGGGCGAAGGGGCTGCAAACCAGCGTCATTTCAATTTCAACCGATGAGCCGGACGAACGTGGACTGCATTGAAAACCTTGTTAAACTGTTTGTATGAATAATTTGTACAACGCCCTACTACCAAAGCTCATCGGGCCGGCTGAGTAGCGCACGCATTTACTCAATTTAACGGCCCGTTTGCAGCAGCAGCGGGCCGTTTTTTATTGCACTGCTGGTTTTGAATTTCCACCGCTTCGACAAGGCAAATATGACTGACAAGTTAATTATTTTTGACACTACGTTGCGCGACGGTGAGCAGTCGCCAGGCGCGTCGATGACCCGCGATGAAAAGCTGCGCATTGCCCGCCAGTTGGAGCGCTTGAAAGTCGACATCATTGAAGCAGGCTTCGCTGCCAGTTCCAACGGTGACTTTGAGTGCATCAAGGCCATCTCTGAGGTAATCAAAGATGCTACGGTTTGCTCACTGGCGCGAGCCAATGACCGCGACATCTCGCGTGCTGCCGAGGCGCTGAAACCCGCCAAATCGGGGCGCTTGCACTTGTTTCTCGCGACCAGTGCGCTGCACATGGAGAAAAAATTGCGCATGACACCAGACGAGGTGTTTGAGCAAGCGCGTATGTCCGTCAGGTTTGCGCGCAACTTGATGGACGACATTGAATTCAGCCCTGAAGACGGCTACAGATCGGACCCGGATTTCTTGTGTCGAGTGCTCGAAGCAGTCATTGCCGAGGGCGCGTCCACCATTAACGTGCCGGACACAGTAGGTTATGCGGTTCCAGAGCTGTACGGTCACTTCATCCGTCAGTTGCGAGAGCGCATTCCAAACAGCGATAAAGCCGTGTGGTCGGTTCATTGTCACAACGACCTGGGCCTTGCGGTAGCCAACTCCCTGGCTGGCGTGATGATCGGCGGCGCACGCCAGGTGGAATGCACCATCAACGGCTTGGGTGAGCGCGCCGGTAACTGCTCACTCGAAGAAGTAGTCATGGCTGTCAAAACGCGCCGTGACTTCTTTGGGCTGGATGTTGCCATTGACACTAAACAAATTCTCGCTACCAGCCGGCTTGTTAGCCAGACAACCGGTTTTGTTGTGCAGCCGAACAAGGCTGTAGTGGGTGCTAATGCATTCGCACATGCCTCTGGTATTCACCAAGATGGCGTGCTCAAAGCGCGTGACACCTACGAGATTATGCGAGCTGAAGACGTGGGCTGGAGCGCTAACAAGATTGTGTTGGGCAAGCTCAGCGGGCGAAATGCCTTCAAGCAGCGCCTGCTGGAGTTGGGTGTAGTAATG
>JAYULP010000060.1:0-2477 GCA_043763445.1 Polaromonas sp. | reverse complement strand
GCTTGAGTCCGGCGCGCAGCACCTGCCAGTGGGCCGTGCGACGTCAAGACGCGCTGTCGCAACGCGTCTCCCGCATCAGCAACTTGCTGCGTACTCGGGTTGAAATTGAGCAGCAGCAGGGCAACCAAGCGGTGCTCGAAGCGATGAACGACCGCCAGGGCCTGCAGCTCAAACTGCAGTCGACTGTCGAGGGCCTGTCAGTTGCCGCCATCACTTACTACATTGTTGGGCTGGTCGCCTACCTCGCCAAGGGGGCGCAGGGCACGGGCTGGCCGCTCACCGCCGAGCGCACTACGGCGCTGGCCATTCCCCTCGTGGCGCTGGGCGTATGGTGGTTTATTCGCCGAATCCATCTGAAAATTGTGGCCGACCAGACCTGACCGCAGACCACGGCGCAGCGCGGGTGAAGGCTTCATAATTTTGCGCATGCATTTTGACTTCAGCAACCCTTGCCTGTCCACCCGTAGCCCGTTATTTGCCCGCAACGTGGTGTCTACCTCGCACCTGCTGGCGGCCCAGGCGGGGCTACGGATACTGGTCCAAGGCGGCAATGCGGTGGACGCTGCCGTGGCTTTAGCCTGAACGCGGGCGTCAATCAAGTCGCGCCGGGCAAGCGGCCGTTTCACACCATCATTGCGGCTTTCTTGACGCAGGCCGGTTGGTCGGTCATGAGTTTTGGCGTGATGGGTGCCAACATGCAGCCACAGGGCCATCTGCAAACCCTGGTGCGCATGATCGACCACCACCAAAGTCCGCAGGCCGCCTGTGATGCCCCACGCTGGCCTTGAGATCAACGTCGAGTCGGCGATGAACCCGGTCACGGTGAAGGCGCTAGCCGAACGCGGCCATCAGGTCGGGGTGATAAACGACGCTTATCAGGACTTTGGGGCCGGCCAATTCATCTGGCGGGCTCGTGAGCCCAGCGTTGAAGGCAATGTGGCCGCCAGCGATGCACGGCGTGACGGCCAAGCCGTTGGCTTTTAAAGCCTGCCGAGTGCCGTGTCATGTTGTAAAGCAGCTATTTTTACGGTCAAAAGCAATGCTAGCCGTTATAAATAGTTCCAGTGTAGCTATTAAAATAGTAGCGTGCAATACGACCCCAAAAAGCCTGATACCCAACATGTCATTGCGGGCTCGACCCGCAGTCCACAAAACCGTCACTTTGCCAAAACCGTTAAAAGTCATGGATCCCGGGTCAAGCCCGGGATGACAAGGGGGCTGCGTGCAGGCTCTGTGGAGGGGGAAAACGTACTGGCTGAAGCTGGCGCAAGCTAGACATTTGAGCTTTTAACGCCTTGCTGCCATCACCAGGACATGCAGCGGCCATCGCGGACATTTGTCTGGCCAGTGTTGTAGCGGTGGTGTGGGTGTTCGACATCGAGGTGCCCGCTGTCCCGATAAAAGACCGTTCGGCGGCCCACCGCGAAACGCTGAACGCCTTTGCAAAAGTCGCGCCCCATCGTCAAGCCGGCGCGGCATCGGCTGGACGGGCAAAATACAGATATGAAACCACCTAAGCGACTGCAATGTTTGATCGAAGAAGGCCTGCTTGACACCGTTGTGCGCCAGCTCATGAGCGGCAAGGAGGCCACGGTCTACGTGGTCCGGGTTGGCGAGGAGACGCGCTGCGCCAAAGTTTATAAAGAAGCTACCGAGCGCAGCTTTCGCCAAGCGGTGGACTACACCGAAAACCGCAAGGTCAAAAACTCCCGCCAAGCCCGCGCTATGGCCAAAGGCACCAAGTTCGGTCGGCAGTCGCAAGAAGCTGCCTGGCAAAGCGCCGAGGTCGATGCCCTGTACCGACTAGCCGCCGCCGGAGTGCGTGTGCCCAAGCCCTATAACTTTTGTGACGGTGTGCTGCTGATGGAGCTGGTCACAGACGCCCACGGCGACGCCGCTCCGCGCCTGAACGATGTGGCTTTCACCCCGCTTGACGCTCACAAGCACCACAGTGCACTGCTTGTCGAGGTCATGCGCATGCTGTGCGCTGGTGTGGTGCACGGCGACTTGTCAGAGTTCAATATCTTGTTGGGCAGCCAGGGCGGTGTCGACAGCCCGGTCATTATCGACTTGCCGCAAGCGGTGGACGCTGCCGGCAACAACCATGCCAAGCGCATGCTGCTGCGGGACGTGGACAACCTGCGCAATTTCTTCGGCCAGTTCGCTCCCGACTTGCTGCACACACGCTATGGCGAAGAAATTTGGAGCCTGTATGAAGGCGGCATGCTCACACCCGAGACCCCGCTGACCGGGCGCTTCGCCCGTAAAACCGGCGCTGTGGATGTCGGCGGTGTGCTGCGCGAGATTGACGACGCCCGGGCTGAAGACACTGCACGGCGCCAGCGAATGCACGCTGTTTAAGTTTTTGAGGCGGTGCCGTTCACATTAACGCCAGACGTTCCATACCAACGAGCCCTGCCGGCAAGCCCTGCACCGCCGAAGTCCGCACGCCGTTGCCTAGGCTTGCAGCGGGTCAA
>JAYULP010000059.1:0-6068 GCA_043763445.1 Polaromonas sp. | reverse complement strand
CGTCCGGCAAAAAAGTCATGATCACTGATGAAAAAGGCGGTACCGCCACAGTCACGATTGCCGACGTCTTGCAGTTAAATGGTGTGATCCATGTGGTGGACAAAGTGTTGATGCCAAAGTAAGCACTGCGTCAAGCCGTTGCTCAAGTTGCAGCTAAGGGCTGCGGTGATGCCATGAAAAAGCCCGTACCAAGCTCGCTTGGGGCGGGCTTTTTTTCAATCACTATGTAATCAATAGCAACAAAGCAAGTTAACAAAAGGGCAAGCAGCCTTTAAGGTCATAAAAGTGGCCCACAGCAGCTTTTGACCGCATTGCGCGGGACTTGTGAGGGTGCTGCCAGTGCAGCAGCCCGGCTCGGCCCGGTTGGATGTACCCGCTGGCCCAAAGCCACTACCACCCGTTGCCGCGGCAGGCACTCAGGCGGGCAGGGCGGCATCATCGCTAAGTCAGTCCTGTTGTGCCCAGCTTGGTGGAGGCCAGCAGCAATAAAAATTGCGCTCAATGCGATTTGGCTAGCGATCTTGAAAAACGGCAGCACCCAACGGCAGCGCTGCAGCCGCTGTCGCAATCCGGCGACGGCGCCAAGCATACAGAGCAGACCTACCTGGTGCGGCATAGCAGGGCACTAAAATGCTACAAAATATATAGCGAAAGAAGCTTTAAGTAGGCGGGCAATAGGCCTTTATGGCGATATTTTGACCACAACAGCAGGGCGTCAGCCCCGGCCCGCTTGCCCGCCACTAGCGCCGCCGTGCAGGCCGTCGGGAGTTGTCGTAGAACTCTGGCGGTTTATTGGCCACCCATTTGACAAACGCTGCGATTTCCGGGTGCGCCTGCAGTACCGCCCAGCGGTTGTAGACCGAGCCCAACTCGCTATCGCTGAGTGTGGCGTGGATTTTGCGGTGGCAAATACGGTGGACAAGGCTTTTGGTTTTGCCGCCTTGGCTGCGTGGCACCAGGTGATGCTCATCCACGCTCGGGCCTTGCCGCATTACGCGCGAGCACAGGGGGCAAAGCGGCGCCGGCCCAACTGGCGGCACATAGCCCAAGGGCTCGCAGCCACGCAAAGCGCGCTTGCCTGTCACCGTGCGGCCTTATTTGTGGTCAAGAAAATCACAAACTACATTTTTGACTGGAACACCAGCCCGGCGTGTTCCCGCAGCGCATGGAACTTGATTTTTGGCCACTGCTGCTCCACCGCCCGCAGCGTGGCGCTGTGGTCGACCAGCAAGGTCGGCGCATCGACGGCGTCCAGCGCCACCCGGTGGGCGTTGGCGTCCATGAATTTTTTCAGCTCGTTGGCATCATCGCTGGTCACCCAGCGGGCCAGGTTGAAGTTGCTGCCCATGACGCGGGCCTTGACACCGTACTCATGCTCAAGCCGGTGTGCTACTACCTCAAACTGCAGTTGGCCAACCGCGCCCAACAGCAGCAACGAGCCGGCAATCGGCCGGAACACCTGAATAGCGCCTTCTTCACCGAGCTGCGTCAGTCCGGCGCGCAGTTGTTTGGTGCGCAGCGGGTCGGCTACTTCCACAGCGCGGAACATCTCCGGCGCAAAAAACGGCAGGCCAGTGAACTGCAGCGCTTCGCCCTCTGTCAGCGTGTCGCCCAACTGCAGTACGCCGTGGTTGGGAATGCCAATGATGTCGCCCGCAAAAGCGGTGTCCAGCAACTCCCGGCGCTGACTCATGAAGCTCACGACGGTGTTGGGCCGTAATTCTTTGCCGCTGCGCACAACTTTTAAGCGCATGCCACGGGTAAATTCGCCGCTGGCAACGCGCAAAAACGCGATGCGGTCGCGGTGTGCTGGGTCCATGTTGGCCTGGATTTTGAACACCACACCTGAAAACTTTTTCTCTTGCGGATGCACTACCCGCTGCAAAGCTGTGCGGTCGCCGGGAGCTGGGGCCAGGTCCACCAGCGCATCGAGCACCTCCTGCACCCCAAAATTGTTAATGGCTGAGCCAAAAAACATCGGGGTTTGCTTGCCGCTTAAAAACAGTTCCCGGTCAAACTCAGGTGTTGCTCCAGCGACGAGTTCAATTTCGCCTTGCGCTTGTTCGTACTCGGCACCGAAGCGTTTGCTGGCCTCGGCGTTGGCCAAGCCAGACAAAATTTCATCGTCGCCACCGGCCTTGTCCTCACCGGGGCTGAACACCCGCATTCGGTCTTCGCGACGGTCATACACACCGTGAAACAGCTTGCCCATGCCGACGGGCCAAGTAAAAGGCACCACCGCCATGCCCAGCTCGCGTTCTATCTCGTCCATCACCGTCATCGGGTCTTGCACCTCGCGGTCCATTTTGTTGACGAAGGTCAAAATCGGGGTGCCACGCGCCCGGCAGACCTGCAGCAGGCGGCGAGTTTGGGGCTCCACCCCGTTAGCCGCGTCAATCACCATCAGGGCCGCGTCCACCGCCGTCAGCACGCGGTAGGTATCTTCTGAAAAGTCTTGGTGGCCCGGCGTGTCAAGCAAGTTGATTACGCAGTCGCGGTATTCCATCTGCATCACCGACGAGGCCACCGAGATACCGCGCTGCTTTTCAATTTCCATCCAGTCGGACGTGGCGTGGCGTGCCGCCTTGCGGGCTTTGACGCTGCCAGCAATTTGAATTGCACCGGAAAACAGCAACAACTTTTCAGTCAGTGTGGTTTTGCCCGCGTCAGGGTGGGAGATGATGGCAAACGTGCGGCGGCGCTTGACTTGTTTTTCAATTTCGAGAAGTTCGGACATAACCTGCGATTATCGGCGCGCGCCGGGCCGTGCCCACTTGCCGCGTCGGGTCAACCGAGCGGGTACGCTGCCTTGGCAAAGCGCGGCTGCCGTACACCGCCCACCACCACCTCTTCGTTGAACATGGCCGCTGGACGTACCCACAGCCCCTTGTTGCCATACAAAGCGCGGTACAGCGTCATCGGCTCTAGGGTTTCGCTGTGGCGCACGGTACTCACTACTTCATACAGCATGCCTTTGTAGTGGCGGTACAAGCCCAGCGGGGTCTCAGTCAGTGGGGGGAGCTCGTCAGTCATGCGGTGGATTGTGGCAATAAATCAGTGAATCGTAAGAGCGGCTAAACGCTCAGGAGCCGTTTGGTGAGCGTTACCTGGGCAAAGCCTGGCCAAACCCTGGTGTTACCTAGGCAAAGCCTAGCTGGTGAAATTTATGGTGTGGCGGCTCACAGCGACGAGTAGGCGCCCCCTCGGGCCAACAACTCACAGCGCCCATGATAAAAAAAGGCGGTAAGCGGCGCCAGTGCGGGCGCAGGCCTGCTCGGCGCACGCCGTCACGGCAGCCGTTTGCGCTGCAGTGGGACAATGGTGGGCTATGCATCCCAAAGCTTTACTTGACGCTTGTTCTGATCTTCTCAAGCAGGTCCTTAAATTTGATCATCCTGCCGACATGGTGCTGTCGCGCTATTTTCGGGAGTTTCGGCTCGGCCCGCGTGAGCGCGCTACGCTAGCCGAAACGGTTTATGGCGTGCTGCGCAAAAAGTCACTCTATACCTACCTTGCCCAGCACGGCAGCGGCCCGCCCGAGCGGCGGCTAGCGATTTTGGGCTTTGTTTCAGACCGTGACTACCTACTCAGCGCCCTGACGGAGCAGGAGGCTGATTGGCTCCACCGTTGCGATCAGGTCCCGCTGGCTGACCTGCTGGAGCTACACCGCCACAATCTGCCGCAGTGGCTGGTCGAGCCGTTAAAAGGCCAGCTGGGCGACAACTTCTGGCCGCTGGTGGAGAGTCTTAATGCGCCCGCCGGACTGGACATGCGTGTGAACACGCTCAAAGACAAACGCGCTGACGTTCAAAAAGAGTTGAGCAAAGTCGGACTTAAAACGACCGTCACGCCATATTCCCCGTGGGGCTTGCGTTTGGCGGACAAATCGCAGCTGGGCAAACTTGACGCCTTCACCCGTGGCGCGATTGAGGTCCAAGACGAGGGCTCCCAGTTGCTAGCGCTGCTGGTGGACGCCAAGCGCGGCGAGATGGTGGTGGACTTTTGTGCCGGTGCGGGCGGTAAAACGCTGGCGTTGGGTGCCGCCATGCGCAGCACCGGCCGCTTGTATGCGTTTGACACATCAGGTCATCGGCTGGACGCGCTTAAACCGCGACTGGCGCGCAGCGGTTTGTCCAACGTACACCCAGTGGCAATTGCGCACGAGCGGGACGACCGCGTCAAGCGTCTGGCAGGCAAAATCGACCGGGTTCTGGTCGACGCACCGTGTTCGGGTTTGGGAACTTTGAGGCGCAACCCCGACTTGAAGTGGCGACAAACGCCAAAATCGGTGCAAGAGCTGGTCGCCAAACAAACCGCTATTTTGCAAAGCGCAGCACGCTTGCTCAAGCCCGGTGGTCGGCTGGTGTACGCCACTTGCAGCGTACTCAAACAAGAAAACGAAGCCATTGCTGAAGCTTTTGGTGCAGCCAACCCGGGTTTTGAGGCACTAGAGGCACCTGCCTTGCTCAGGCAACTGGGTGTGGAAAAGTCAGAATCATTGTGCAGCGGCGCTTACTTGCGCTTGTGGCCGCACCTGCACCATACCGACGGATTTTTCGCAGCGGTCTGGCAGAAATCGGTTTGAAGGGACTTTCAAACCTGTTTCAATGTCCGTAAAAGCGCTACCCAATGCTTTTGCATACCAAATTTTGCGCGCTTTTAGGCTCATTTGCCGGCACGTTTCTTGATTTTAAGGTTTTTGTAGAACTGCTGCTTAAAAATTGTACTGCGGGCGTTGCGAGCGCAATCGAGGCGGCTGGATTACAATTTCGCCTACGATGCAGTGACTCCCGCGCAAAGTGCGCTTCAAGGCAACCTATCCGGTTGCTCAAAGGATTTTTATGATTTTGTTGGATGCCGCCATTGACTGGCTGGCGCACGGCTTGCTGGCTTTCAGTTGGTGGGAAATCGTGCTGTATGCGCTGGTGACAACCCACATCACTATTGTCAGCGTGACTATTTATCTACACCGCCACCAGGCTCACCGGGCAATGGACCTGCACGCCATACCGTCTCATTTTTTCCGTTTCTGGCTCTGGCTAGGTACCGGGCAGGTCACTAAAGAGTGGGTGTCAATTCACCGTAAACACCACGCTAAATGTGAAACCTCGGAAGACCCGCACAGCCCGCAGGCGCACGGTATCAAAACGGTGTTTTGGAAAGGCGCAGAGCTCTATCGCGCTGAAAGTAGAAATAAAGAAACCGTTTCCAAATTTGGTCATGGCACCCCCAATGATTGGCTTGAGCGCAATGTGTACACCCGTTTTAGCTGGCAAGGGGTGGGGCTGATGATGGTGTTAAATCTGGCCTTGTTTGGCGCCGCTGGTTTAGCGGTTTGGGCGGTACAAATGGCCTGGATTCCTGTGACTGCGGCGGGCATCATCAACGGCATTGGCCACTACTGGGGTTACCGTAACTTTGAAGCACCGGACGCTAGCACTAACATTTCCCCCTGGGGCATCATGATTGGCGGTGAAGAGTTGCACAACAACCACCACACCTACCCTACGTCCGCCAAGTTTTCGGTTAAGCCCTACGAGTTCGATATTGGTTGGGTGTACATCCGTGCGCTAGAAAAAGTGGGTTTGGCTTCAGTCAAAAAAGTGCCACCCAAACTGCTACTTGGCGACATCAAGCCAGCTGCGGACGAAAAAACACTTGAAGCGTTGATTGCGCATCGCTATGAGGTAATGGCCGGTTATGCCCGCGAGCTTCGCCGCGCTGGCAAGCAAGAAATCCAAACACTGCGGGCTAAAAACGCCGATGTTTCCGTGTTGCGGGCCGCAAACCGTTGGTTGCACCGCGACGACGACAAAGTGCCCGCTGCTGCAAAGTCGCAGCTTGCGCAAGCTCGCGCAGAGCATCCGGTGCTGGACAAAATGGTAACGATGCGCGAAGAGCTGCGTCAAATGTGGCTCAGCAGGTCGGCTTCACGCGAGCAGTTGGCGAGTGACCTGCAACTGTGGTGCCATCGTGCAGAAGAAAGCGGTATTGCCGCACTGCGTGAGTTCTCCATGAAGTTGCGCGCGGCCAGGGTATAGAGTCCACGCTGCTGCTCTGAGGCGGTA
>JAYULP010000058.1:0-14743 GCA_043763445.1 Polaromonas sp. | reverse complement strand
AAATTCTAGAATTTTTTAGCATTTCGCTGGCCAGTTTCCAAGTCGGCGGCGGCTTGTTACTGCTGATCAGCGCGATGAACATGCTTAACGCTCAGCCTGCGGAAGCTAAAGCGGCGACCCATGACCTGGAAGACGGCGCAGAAAAAGCCGCCATGGGTGCCAGCATTGCGGTAGTACCGCTGACCATCCCACTGCTGACCGGCCCGGCGACTATGTCGAGCGTAGTGATTTACGCTGAAAAAGCCAAAACCTTCTGGCAACTCGGCACGCTGGTCGGCTACGGCCTGGTTATTGGCCTGGCTACCGCACTGGCGTTTTCACTGGCCGAGCCGATTGCGCGGGTGTTAGGCAAAACCGGCATCAATGTGATGACCCGGCTGATGGGGTTGATCCTCGCCGCGCTGGCGGTCGAGGTGATGGCAGACGGGCTGGGCAAGTTGTTTCCGCTGCTGCGCGGCTAGCCATGTCAGCCCGGGCTCAAAAAGCACTGTCATCCCGGACCAAAAAAGCATTTGTCATCCCGGACTTGATCCGGGACCCATAAAAGCGCGCAGTGCTTGGCAAGGTGGCAGTTTTATGGATGGCGGGTCAAGCCCGCCATGACAGCCGAGTCGTCGTCATTCCAAAAGTGTGCTGTACAAATCAGCCCAGTTAGGGTTTGCAGCCTCAATCAGTGCGACTTTCCATTGTCTATGCCAGTTTTTGAGCTGCTTTTCCTTTTGAATTGCCGCTTCTGCAGAATTTGTGGATTCAAACCAAACCAGGTCATGCACCGCGTACCGGCTGGTAAAACTTGGCACCGCATCACTTTTGTGTTCGTACACCCGGCGAACCAGATCCCGAGTTACACCCACGTACAAGGTGCCGCCTTTGTGGCTCGCCAGCATGTAGACAAAGTAGTCCATTTTGGGAAACTTAAAAAATGCTGTTTCGCGATTGGGCAGTCGATTTTGGGATGCGCATATTTACCGTACGTTAACCGAGGTGGCAGTTTTATGGATGGCGGGTCAAGCCCGCCATGACAGAAAAACAAAGCCGGTAGTAACCGCCACTTGTCAGCCCAGACCAAAAAGGCATTTGTCATCCCGAAGTCAAAAAGCGCTTGTCATCCCGGGCTCAAAAAGCACTGTCATCCCGGACCAAAAAAGCACTGTCATCCCGGACTTGATCCGGGACCCATAAAAGCGCGCAGTGCTTGGCAAGGTGGCAGTTTTGTGGATGGCGGGTCAAGCCCGCCATGACAGAAAAACAAAGCCGGTAGTAACCGCCACTTGTCAGCCCAGACCAAAAAGGCACTGTCATCCCGGACTTGATCCGGGACCCACAAAAGCGCGCAGTGCTTGGCAAGGTGGCAGTTTTGTGGATGGCGGGTCAAGCCCGCCATGACAGCCGAGTTGCTACCGCGCACTTGAAAGGCGCTGTTGTCCTGGGCTAAAAAGCGCTGTTGTCACAGGCTTGACAAGCACTGTCATCCCGGACCAAAAAGCACTGTCATCCCGGACCAAAAAGCACTGTCATCCCGGAGTCAAAAAGCGCTTGTCATCCCGGACTTGATCCGGGACCCATGCGCTTTCACGGGGCAAGCAAGATGGCTGTTTCGGGGCGGGCAAGGTCGCGGTGTCCGCCAAGTCGGCGATCAACTACCGTTGTCTCGGGCGCAACCCTGCTCCGCCTGCCGCTGCCGCAGCAGCTTGACCAGCTGGTTGCTGGTGTTACGCAGGCGCTGGGCCATCAGCTGCGTGATTTTGACCAGCAGCTTGGCCCCTACGGCTGGGTGGTCGCGGATCAGCAAGGCGATGGCCTGTCGGCCCAGCACCCCGGCTTGCACTGTGTCAATGGCGGTGCAGCTGGCGTAGCGCGGCTCGCTGTCGAGCATTGACATCTCGCCTAACGTAGCGCCCTGCTTGAGCACCGCCAACCGCGAGAAATTGGCATCGGCACCAGTGTCCGCGCTGGGTGCAACAGACTCGGGGGCGGCACTGCCGCGCTCGCCTGGGGCCGCAAGGCTGCGGGTCACGTCAACGGTGCCTTCAAGAATTAGCAGCATCCACTCGCCTGACGCACCTTCACGAATCAATACCTGGCCCGCCTTGGCATGTACCCGCAGCATTGCTGCGCCCAGCACATCGACTTCGGCCAGCGTCATGTCCTGCAGCAGGGCTGATGCCTGCAAAAACGCGTCCCCCAGGCGGCTCAAGTGGTCGCAGCAGCCATCGACCCGCAAGCCGCTACTGGCCAGTTGCGCTTGCAATGTTGGGGCCACAGCCATTGGCAGTCAGCGCTGCAGCTTGGCCGCTTGAGCAGTTTGCAGCCACTGCGCCAGCTCGGCAATGGCAGCGTCGGTGGCCTCGCTTAGCGCGCGTACGCCACCCGGCGCGTCGGCAGTTGCAGCGGCGCGCTGGGCGATGATGCTGCGCTGCCCCACCAGCTGTTCGCGGCCGCGTGAAATATCAATCAGGGTGGCACGCAAGCGAATCACGCCGACGCTGGTTTGAGGTGCGGTAAACAGGTGACTGAATTCTTCGAGTTCTAGGCGCAAGCGCAGCGGCAACAGCGCTGTCATGCCGTCCGGCGGCAGACTACCCGGCACTGCGGGATCCATCGGCAGCGCTGGACGGACCAGCGCCAGGGCCTCGCGCGCGCCAAACACCGCCCGACGCTCGCTGAGCTTTTCGCGCAGGCGCTGGCGCACCAGCTGGGCCGGCGGTGTACTCCAACGGGCGGCGGCGTAGGGGCGCAACTGTTGCGCATTGGTGTAGCCCAAGCGGTACAGCAGCGCGGTGTTGTCAAGCGCGCCGCCAGCAGTGGTGATGTCTTCGAGCGCCACGGCGGGCAAGGGCACCTCGAGACCCTGCGGCTGCGCGGTGACGGCACCGGGGCCAAAGTCATACAGCACAGGCCGTACCGGCTTGTCGGGCAGCGCCGCACAGCTTGCCAGCACGCCAGCCGCCAAAATCAAGCCAAAACAAGCAAAGGCCCTCTTGTTAATTGCCTTATTCGCTATTAAATCAGGAGTAAACATGACGGTTTCCTAGGGGCGTTGGGCGGACGTTGGATGGTCATTGAGCGTCTCCTGCAGCTGAAAATCCAGCCTCCCCCGGGCCGGGCACTGGCTTGCCGTTGCCAAAAATCAGCGCCTGCGGGTTGTCGTCCACCGCGTTGACAGTGCGGCGCAGTTGGCGCATGGTGCGGGCGGTTTCGTCCGCCACATCTCCCAGCTTAGGCAGGGTGGACGTGCTGAACATTTGTACGCCAGCAGCCAGTGCTTGCCCGCCCTCGGCCAGTTTGTCGAGCGGGCCGCCCTTTTCGTTGAGGCGCTTGGCAGTCAAAGTGACCTCGTCGGTGGCAGTTTTGACAGACTGCAGCGCCGCGCGCGTGTCGCGCGCGACGTCCTGCGTTATTTGGGGCAAACTGGCTATCGTGGGCTCTAAGCTTTTGCTCAGCCGGTTGATACTGGCTGCTGCCTCGCTGAGCTGCCGCACGGCTGCCTGCGCGGCCTGCTGATTGTCGCCTGACAGCAGCTCGTTGAGCCCCTTGCCCGCCTGCTCCAGCTGGTTGAGGATGGCTTCGCTTTTGCTCAGCAGCTTGTCAATGCCGCCCTGGCGCAGCGCAATGCGCGGTGGGTCGGCATCGTTTGGGGTGAGCTGCTCGGTGGACTCACCGTCATCGTCGAGTTGAATAAAGCCTAGCCCGGTCACGCCCTGCGAAGCCACCGTGGCGTAGGCTGACTTGCTCACCGGCGCGGTAGCGTCAATTGACACGCGAATCAACACATTGCCTTTGACCTTGGTGTCAAAGCCGATTAATTCGACCTTGCCAATCGGCACGCCCCGAAAACGCACAGCAGCTTGCGGCTGCAGCCCGGAGATCGTCTGTGATGTGGACATCTCGTAGACATGCCGCTCAGTGTTGTCGCGCATCAGCCAAATGGCCAGCCCAACCAGCAGCGCGGTGAGCACCAGCACAAAAATACCGGCTACCAAGGCGTGCGCTTTGTTCTCCATAAGGGCTCCCGTGCTGTCAAACGGTAAACGGATATTCGCGCAGCAACTCCATTGCGCGCTGGCCCCGCTCACCGAGGAAAAATTCATGAATAAACGGGTGCGAAAACGCCACCACCTGCTTGGGGGTGTCGTTGATGATGACTTTTTGCTCTGCCAGCACGGCAATGCGGGTGCTCAGCTCAAACAAGGTGTCCAGGTCGTGCGTGACCATCACCACCGTCAGCTCCATGTCCCGGTGCAGCGCCCGCAGCAGCCTGCAAAAGCTGTCCGCACTTTCGGGGTCCAAGCCGGCTGTGGGCTCGTCGAGCAACAGCAACGGCGGGTCCATGATCAAAGCGCGCGCCAGCGCCACGCGCTTGACCATGCCGCCCGACAAGTCGCTGGGCATTTTGTCGGCCGCATCGGGGTTCAGGCCGACCATTTGCAGCTTGACCATCGCTGCCTCGCGAATCAGCGCCGTTGGCAGGATTTTGAGCTCCCGCAGCGCAAAGGCGATGTTCTCCAGTACGGTAAACGCCGAGAACAGCGCGCCCTGTTGGAACAGCATGCCCACCCGGCTGGCCGCATCGCGCCGCCCCAGCTCGGCTGCGGGCCTGCCCCGCACCAAAATGTCGCCCCGTGTTGGTCGCTCTAGCCCCAATATCTGGCGCAACAGTACGGTTTTTCCGGTGCCCGAGCCGCCCACCAGCGACATGATCTCGCCGCGGTTCACGCACAAGTTAAGGTCTTTGTGAATCACCGACTCCCGGCCGCCGTGGTTGAACACGGTCCACAGCCGGCTAATCTTGACCATCGGCGCGTCGTCAAGCGGCATCAAACTCCTACGCTTTTGAACAGTACGGCAAACAGCGCGTCAACCAAAATCACGACCGTGATGGAGGTCACCACCGAGGCTGTGGTGCCCTGCCCCAGGCTTTGCGTGTTGGGCTTGACGCGCAAACCAAAATGGCAGGCCACCAGCGCAATCAGCAGGCCAAACACCACCGACTTGGCGGTAGCTAGCCACAGGTTGGACACATGCACTGCACCGGGCAGCGAGTCGATGAAGTAAGACGGTGTAATGCCCATAGCCGCAGTGGCCGCCAGCATGCCGCCCAACAACGCCGCCACCGTGGTCCACACACTGATCAGTGGCATGACAACGGCCAGTGCCAGCGCGCGCGGCATGACCAGCCTGAACCCGCGTGCAATGCCGATGACCCGCATCGCGTCGAGCTCTTGTGTGACCCGCATCACCCCGATTTGCGCGGTGATCGCTGAGCCGGAGCGCCCAGCAATCAAGATGGCCGCGAGCACCGGGCCCAATTCGCGGATCAGTGAAATACCCAAAATGTTGACGATGAACGCGTCAGCGCCAAACTGCTTGAGTTGCTGCGAAATCAAATAGGCCAGCACCACACCAATTAGAAAACCGACCAGTGCAGTAATCGGTAGCGCGGTAGCACCAATGTTGTAGAGGTGGCCAGACAAGTCGCGCCACGGCCCTTCCTGTGGGCGGCGCACCAGCCGCATGCAGTCCAGCAGCAGTTGGCCCACTAGCCGCACCAGGGCCTTGGCATGGTCCCAGGCGCTGAGCTGGCGCCGGCCGAGCACAGCCAGCGGCTCGAGCCAGTCAGACTGCACCGGCGCGGGCGGCTCAATGCTGAATTTTTCGACGCTCTCCAGCAGCGCCCGCTGGTGCGGCTCAATCGTCAACTGCGCCGGCCACCGTCGACCCCAGTGGTTCCACAGCACCTGCGCGCCCAAAAAGTCGAGCTTGTCGATGCCGCCCAAGTCCCACGGCATGGCAGCGCCCGCAGACAAAGCGCGCAGCTGGGCCGTCACATCGCGCCAAGCTGACGGTGCAGTCAGGTCTGCCGCCGTCCATTGGCCGAGAACGCGCAGCGCGCCGTTGGGCGCGTTGCGCGAGTCAATGCGCGGGGCAGATGACGTCATATGAATAGAGCTTGGGTAGGCTGGGACAAGCCAGCAAACGGCGGCAGCGCGCACAGCGCGCCGAAGCAAATACCGATGCTACCTGCACAGGGCCACCTAGCGGTAAGGCGGCGGCGGGCTGCAGCCCGGTTGTCGCTTTACGTTGACACCACTTAGCGGTGTTATCTGACAACGCAGCGCTGGGCGGCGCACCGCAGACAAAATTCGGCAAGCACAACCGTTTGGATAGCCCCGCAACAACGCTGTCAGCGCTGGCACAGCGCCACCCGCTACTATCGGGTTTTTTCAATTGCAGCTTAGCGCCGCTGGGTAAAACGCAACGGCCAACGGCGGCGGCCCTGCCCGCAGTCTGCGCCAGCGTCACGCTCAGTTGTGCGGCTGCTGGCTGTACCCTTGACTTGACCTGAGCTTGCCCATGCCCAACGACGACCTGCTTTTTGACTACATCATCATCGGCGCGGGGACTGCCGGTTGCCTGCTGGCCAACCGCCTGAGTGCTGACGCCTCCAAGCGGGTGCTGCTGATCGAGGCCGGCCGTAAGGACGACTACCACTGGATTCACATTCCGGCCGGCTACTTGTACTGCATTGGCAACCCGCGCACTGACTGGCTCTACAACACCGAGCCCGACGCGGGCCTCAACGGCCGCGCCCTGCGCTACCCACGCGGCAAAACGCTGGGTGGCTCGTCAAGCATCAACGGCATGATCTACATGCGTGGGCAAGCGCGTGACTACGACCAGTGGGCGCAGCTCACTGGCGACATGAGCTGGTCATGGGACAACAGCTTGCCCCACTTCATGCTGCATGAGGACCACTACAAAGGCGCCAGCGCCCTGCACGGCGCGCGCGGCTGTGCGCCTGCGCTGATGCAAAACAAGGCCGACCCTTACCAAAAGCTGCTGCGCCACCACAATTCAGGCGGCGAATGGCGCGTTGAAAAGCAGCGACTGCGCTGGGCCGTGCTGGACGCGTTTGCCGAGGCTGCCAATCAAGCCGGCATTGCCCACACCAGCGACTTCAACCGAGGCAACAACGAGGGCGTGGGCTACTTTGAAGTCAATCAAAAAGCCGGCTGGCGCTGGAACACAGCCAAGGCGTTTTTGCGCCCCACCTGCTTTGGCCGCCCGAACTTTGAAATGTGGACCAGTGCGCAGGTCTGCAAACTGGTGGTGGACAAGCAAAGCGATGGCACACAGCGCTGCACCGGCGTGCAAGTGTGGAACGGCGACGAACGCGTGACTGCCCGCGCCACTCGGGACTCGGCCAAAGAGCGCGGGCTGATTGGCGAGGTTGTTGTCTGCGCGGGCAGCATCGGCTCGCCGCAAATTTTGCAGCTTTCGGGCATTGGCCCCGGTAGCTTGTTGCAGCAGCACGGCATTGCAGTGGTGCAGGACCTGCCAGGCGTGGGCGCTAACTTGCAGGACCATTTGCAGATTCGCTCAGTCTACAAATTCACCGCTTTGCCCGGCAGCAAAGCCTGGGGAACGTCTTTGAACACAATGGCGAGTTCACTGTTTGGCAAGGCGCGTATTGCGCTGGAGTACGCGCTCAAACGCACAGGCCCAATGAGCATGGCACCGTCGCAGCTTGGTGCATTTACCCGCTCGTCAGCCGAGCAGCCCTATCCCAACATCGAATACCACGTTCAGCCGCTGTCGCTCGACGCGTTCGGCGAGCCACTGCACGCCTTTGACGCCTTCACTGCCAGCGTCTGCAACCTGAACCCCACCAGCCGGGGGAGCGTGCAGATCAAAACCCCACGCTTTGAGGACGCCCCAGCGATTGCCCTGAACTACCTGAGCACGCCAGAAGACCGCCAAGTCGCCGCCGACTCGCTGCGCGTGACCCGCCGCATCGTCAGCCAAAGCGCGCTGGCCGGCTTTCGGCCTGAGGAATTCAGGCCGGGCCTTCAGTACCAAACCGATGACGACCTGGCCCGGCTGGCAGGCGACATTGCCACCACAATTTTTCACCCGGTGGGCACCACCAAGATGGGACGGGACGACGACCCAATGGCCGTGCTCGACTCCCACCTGCGGGTGCGCGGCATCACCGGTTTGCGCGTGGTGGACGCCGGGGTCATGCCCTTGATCACCAGCGGCAATACGAATTCGCCGACGCTGATGATTGCCGAGAAGGCAGCAGCCTGGATTCAGGCCGGCATATAGGGCGTGCGGGCCAGCTTTGTGTACTAGCCCTGTCAACAAGCGCCAGGCGAGGGCTCGCTCGCCGCCGACTCTGAGCCTGCCGAAGCCCGCTCGACACAAACAAACGCTTAGAAAAAATCCCCTTAAAAACTCGTTAACCAGTTCCAAGCAAGCGGGGAAAACCATTTTTTCTCACCTCGCCGGGCCAGCTTTATAAAACCAAATTTTTCCCTTGGCTCTGAGCCGTTGTGTCAGCGCGGCAGCCCACCGGCTGACCACGGCTGATTTTGGGCCACCACAGCGCTTGAGCCGAGGCGAGCACAACAGCACACCGGGCGGTAAATCCAGGCCAGCTTCAGGCGGGGATGCTCAGCGGTGGCAGTGGTTTTGACGAATCAACAGCGTATTGTCTAGGCGCAATTTTCCTGTGCCGCGCATTGACCAGCGCATTGACCAGCACATTGAGTAGCGCAAGCTGCCATCGCCAGCTAGACTTTTGCCAGGCTCCACTAAAAGCGCCAACTGCGCCGTTTTGCAGTCTCAGCGCCACGCCAATGCAAGCCAAGGCCAGTATGCCCACCGCCCGGCCGATTGCCTCGCTACGCTCGGCCTGCTACGGCCGGTGCACCGCACCTATTGCCGCGAGGAGTTCAAGCGGCACACGATAAATAAGTACCCGGCACACAGATCGCAAAAGTTTTTGGGCTGGCAACCCCAGCGCTTTGCCAGCCCAAATTTTGTGCAAAAGCAGCATGTAGCCGCTTTACTTATTGCCTGTGTCGCTATTTATTTAATAGCGTTTTAGCACCTTGGCAGTGCGACAATTTAGGCCATGGAATTGTTGACCCTTGCCTTTGCCTCACTGTTCGCCGGTTTTGTTGACGCCATCGTGGGCGGCGGCGGGCTGATTTTGGTGCCGGCCTTGTTTGCCGTGTTTCCCACCACGCCGCCAGCGACTTTGTTTGGCGTCAACAAAGGGGCCTCGGTATGGGGCACGGCAGTGGCAGCTGCGCAGTATGCACAGCGCGTTAACCTGCGCTGGCCAGTGCTGTTGCCGGCTGCGGCGTGCGGGTTTGCAGCGGCGTTTGGCGGTGCGTGGCTGGTGACGGTGGTGTCCGCTGACTTTTTGCGCCAAGCGCTGCCTTTTGTGCTGTTGGCCGTGCTGGCCTACACGCTGGTTAAAAAAGACATGGGCCGCCACCACGCTCCCCGCTTTACCGGGCGCACAGAGGTACTTGTGGCCTGTAGCATCGGCGGCGTTATTGGGTTTTACGACGGGTTTTTTGGGCCTGGCACCGGCAGCTTTCTGGTGTTTTTATTCGTGCGCTGGCTGGGCTACGACTTTTTGAATGCCTCAGCCTCGGCCAAGCTGATCAACACCGCCACCAACCTTGCCGCGTTGGCCCTGTTTGCCTACAAAGGCCATGTCTGGTGGCACTTTGCATTGACGATGGCGCTGGCCAACGTCGTGGGCAGTTTGCTGGGCACCCGATTGGCACTCCAGCAGGGCGCCGGATTTGTGCGGGTGGTGTTCATTGGTGTGGTCAGCGCGCTGATTGTGAAGACCGGTTTTGACGCGTTTTTCAGCTAACGCGCTGCAGCGCTGAACAACCCGGCGCTCTAGCGGCTCAGTCAGGGTTGCTATCAGCCGCACTAACTGGCGGTGAGAGTTGGCTCAGTGCCCGCTCAATTTCCGCTTTTTTAACCCGCGCTTGAGTCAATTTTTTAGCCCGTTCGGCCGCCTCTGCTCGCGCGACTTTGGCTGACTCGGCTGGCGACGCAGGCCGCATCGCTTGAGCGGTTGCAGGCGCGACGCTTTTGCGGCTCAAGGCGACGAGCTCAGCGACATCAGCGGCACGGCGTGATTTGCCAATCGGTGCAGCTGCCAAGCCCTTTTGGACGGCAGCCATGTCCTCTTCGCTGGGGTACTGGCCGAGCAGCGCGTAGTCGAACACTCGGCGCGCCATCGGCGCGGCCACGCCGGCACCCCAGCCAGCGTTTTCGACAATCACGGCCAACGCGATTTGGGGGTTTTCCGCTGGGGCAAACGCCATGTAGACCGCGTGGTCACGCTGGTGCTCGTCGAGCTTGGCACCGTTGTACTTGTCTTTTTGGCCAATGGTGACGGCTTGCGCGGTGCCGGTTTTGCCGCCAGACAGATAGCCCGCACCAGAAAACACCTTGGCCGATGTGCCTTCAAGCGTCACGCCCACCAGGGCGCGGCGCACAATCGCTACGTTTTCAGGCTGAAAGCCCAAGTCCACCGCAGCCGCCGGTGCCAGCGGGCGCAGCGCGCCTGTCACCGTGTCCTGCGTGCCAATGACCAAGCGCGGCTGGTGTTTGATGCCGTTGTTGGCCAGCACGGCGGTAGCCTGGGCCAGCTGCAGCATGGTGAAGGTGTTGTAGCCCTGGCCAATACCCAGCGAGATGGTTTCGCCGGGGTACCATTTTTTCTGCTCAGGGCGTTTGTAGGTGCGTCGCTTCCAGTCTTGGCTGGGCAACACGCCGCGCACTTCGCCGTTGATGTCAATGCCGGTGATTTGCCCAAACCCAAGGGGTGCCATGAAGTCGTGCATAGCGTCTACCCCCAGCTCATTGGCTAGCGAGTAGAAGTACACATTGCTGGACTTAACGATGGCGCGGTACATGTCTACCGAGCCCAGGGCAATATCGCCATGGCTGCGAAAAGTGTGGCCACCAAAGGTGTAGGACGCGTTGTCGCTGATGACCGTGCTGGCGCTGCGTTTGCCGGTTTGCAGCGCGGCCATGGCCATGAAGGGCTTGTAGGTCGAGCCAGGCGGGTAAGTGCCACGCAGTGCCCGGTTCAGCAGTGGCTTGTCAATTGACTCGTTGAGCGCTTTCCAGCTTTCAACGTCTATGCCATCGACAAACAAGTTCGGGTCAAACGTCGGCTTGCTCACAAAGGCCAGCACGTCGCCGGTACGCGGCTCCAGTGCCACCAGCGCGCCTCGGCGTTCGCCAAACATGTCTTCCACCAGCTTTTGGAGCTTGATGTCTAGCGACAACTGCACCGTGTCGCCCGGCGTGGCGGCGTGGGTTGAGAGTTTGCGCACCGCCCGTCCGCCCGCTGAGGTTTCGAGCTGATCCACACCGGTGGTGCCGTGGAGTTGCTGCTCAAAACTTTGCTCTACCCCCAGCTTGCCGATGTAGTCGGTGCCGCGGTAGTTGCCCTCGTCATCGCTGTCCTCAATGGCTTGTTTTTCGCTCTGGTTGATGCGCCCGATATAGCCGACCACATGGCTACCCAGCTCGCCCAGCGGGTAGCTGCGAAACAGCCGCGCCTTGATGTCTACGCCCGGAAACCGAAAACGCTGGGCGGAAAAGCGTGCCACTTCTTCGTCCGTCAGCCGGGTCCGAATGGGCAGTGACTCGAAGTTTTTAGACTCTTCGCGCAACCGCTTAAAGCGGCGCTTGTCACGCGGCTGAATGTCCACGAATTTTTCCAGCGCGGCCATCGTGTCGTCCAGATTTTGAACCTTTGACGGCGTGATTTCCAGCGTGTAGGCTGAGTAGTTAGTAGCCAACACAATGCCATTGCGGTCCACAATAAGGCCACGGTTGGGCACGATAGGCACCACCGCAGTACGGTTGCTTTCGGCCTGCTCATTGAGGTCAGCATGCCGCAGCACCTGCAGGTACACCAAGCGCGCTGCGAGCAAAACAAAGGCACACAGCACCGCCGCACTGGCGGCGAGCACGCGGGCTCGAAACCGGGACAAGTCAGCTTCGACGTTGCGCAGCTCAGTCATGGTGTGTGGTGCAAAACCAAGGCAAAAGGGCAATGGCCGCCAGCAGCAACGGCAACCAAGCTTGGCGCAAGCAACGGCCGGCAGCTGACGGGCGGCTGCAAAAAATTCAGGGGGTACAAGGGCGTCATAACGGGCGATTTTGGTCGCGGTCGGGTGCTCGGCGCTGCGGCGCCAGCAGCAGCACACTGACCACCGGCCAGAGCAAACACTGCGCTAGCGGTGCAAGCAACATGCTCCAGCCCGGGAAGCTGCCGCCTAGCAGCAGGCGAACGCCCAATTCCACCCCGTAAGCCAATGTAAACAGCGGCAACAGCTGCATCGCCTGCGACGGCACCGTGAACCACAGCAGCCGGCGGTGCACCATGGCCGCCAGAAAACTCAAAATGGTGTAAGTCAGCGCATGCTGGCCCAGCACAGCTGACTGATGAACATCCATGCCCAGGCCGAACATAAACGCCACGCCAATGCCCACGCGCAGCGGCTGGTGCACATTCCAGAACACCAGCACTAACGCCAGAAAGTCAGGCATCCAGGGCACCCGGCCCAAGGGCAGCATGTCCAGCAACATCGCGGCAACCAAGCTGCCCCAGATAAACACCGGATTAGCGGGCAACAGCAGCTGCTGGCCAGCGCGCATGATCATTTGGCACTTCCTTTTTTCCGTGCGGGCTCGGCTAACGTCACTGGGCGGGCAGGCATCTGGCTGGAGACCGGCGTGACCACCAGCACATGGCGCGAGCCGCTGACAAGCGCGGCGGGAGTACAGTAAATTTTGGCGAAGGCGGACTCGGCGCGTCGCTCAATCCGGCTGATGCGGGCGACGGGCAGCCCCGGCGGATAAACGCCGTCCACGCCACTGGTGGTGAGCAGGTCGCCCGGCTGAACGTCGGCATTGCTGCCCATGAACCGCAGCTCCAAGCCGCTGCCGGACGCTGACACGGCGTCTCCATAGGCTACGCTGCGCACACCGGTACGCACATTGAGCACCGGAATGGCCAGTTCCCGGTCAACAATCAGCGTGACCTCGCTGACCAGCAAATACACATTGGTCACCTGCCCCAACACGCCAGACTCGTCCACCACCGGCGAGCCCGTTTGCACGCCCTGCAGCAGGCCTTTGTCAATCACCACGCGGCGTGTGTAAGGGTCTGCCGCGTCGTACAAAACCTGCGCCGCTACCACGCTGGCAGCCAGTTGCTCACGCAGCCCCAGCAGCTTGCGCAAACGCTCATTTTCTTGGCTTAGCTGCTCGACCTGGCTGGCACGCAGTGACTGCAGTGCGAGTTTTTTGCTAGCGTCTGCGCTGCTGGCCTGCGCTTGGTCCAAGCTGGTGACGTAGGCGTAGGCAAAGCTTGCCGCCCGCACTGGCTGCATCACTAGCCACTGCACCGGGTAGATAAGGGCAGCTACCACTACGCGCACCGGCTGGGTAATCGCAAAGCGGGCGTCCGCTACCATTAAAAGCAAGGCCAGCGTGCCCAACACCACCAGCTTTGACAAAGCGGACGGTCCTTGGTTGAAAAACGGCGGCGGTGTGCGGTCCAAAGTTCCTAAGGGCATACTGAATCGGCGGCCCAATCAGGCGGCCCAACTGACCAACGCACGTCAATGCAGCTCAATGCATTGATGTGCAGATTAATAAGAAACCAGATAAAAGCGGACTTGGTGGGCCTGCCCGCGCGTTTGTACCCGTCAGCGCAACCGTTTATTCCGATGTGAAAATAGAACCCAGCCGGTCCATGCGCTCAAGCGCCATGCCACAGCCGCGCACCACGCAGGTCAGCGGCTCTTCGGCCACCAGCACCGGCAAGCCCGTTTCTTCTGCCAGCAGCCGGTCCAAGTCGCGCAGCAGCGCGCCGCCGCCGGTCAACATCATGCCGCGGTCGGCAATGTCTGCACCCAGCTCGGGCGGGGTTTGTTCCAGTGCATTTTTCACAGCGCTGACGATGTTGTTCAACGGGTCGGTCAGCGCTTCAAGAATCTCGTTGCTGGAAATCGTGAAACTGCGCGGCACGCCTTCAGACAGGTTGCGGCCTTTGACTTCCATTTCGCGCACTTCAGAGCCGGGAAACGCCGAGCCGATGTTTTTCTTGATCGCTTCGGCTGTGGGCTCGCCAATGAGCATGCCGTAGTTGCGGCGAATGTAGTTGATGATGGCCTCGTCAAAACGGTCACCGCCCACGCGCACACTGCCCTTGTAGACCATGCCGCCGAGCGAGATCACGCCGACTTCGGTTGTGCCGCCGCCAATGTCCACCACCATGGAGCCGCTGGCCTCGGACACTGGCAAGCCCGCGCCAATAGCTGCGGCCATGGGCTCTTCAATCAGGTAAACATTGCGGGCGCCAGCGCCGAGAGCGCTTTCACGAATCGCCCGACGCTCGACTTGGGTGGAGCCGCATGGCACACAAATAATGATGCGCGGGCTGGGCTTGAACAGCCCGCGCGGATGCACCATTTTGATGAACTGCTTGAGCATCTGCTCGGTCACGGTGAAGTCAGCAATCACGCCATCTTTCATCGGCCGGATCGCCTCAATGTTGCCAGGCACCTTGCCCAGCATGGCTTTGGCTTCCTTGCCCACGGCTTGAATAGTTTTTTTGCCTTGTGGGCCGCCTTGGTGGCGGATAGCCACCACCGAGGGCTCGTCCAGCACGATGCCGCGGTCTCGCACATAGATCAAGGTGTTGGCCGTACCAAGGTCAATCGCCAGGTCGGTTGAAAAGTACCGACGGAATGCTTCAAACATATGAAAAGGTCCAGTTGGGGCGCGAAGAGGCGCGGGGCCTTGGGGCTGTAAGGCAGTTAAGCGCTCTAGCAGTTAAGTGTAGTTAGGCAGCTGGCAGTGCGGCGGCGGGGCAGAACACCGGGCGAATTTTTAGCCG
>JAYULP010000057.1:0-6135 GCA_043763445.1 Polaromonas sp. | reverse complement strand
TGTGCAGCCATTTGACACGGGCCCAGCGTGCTTCGCGCAAGGCGTGGTAGAGCGGCGCAAGCTTGATGATCTCAGGTCTGGTGCCCGAGACGATAAGGATGTTTTTCATAAAAATCTTTCTGTTGTGCCGCGGCGGCGTCTTGCGCGAGTCAATGCACTGGCACTAACCCGAACATCGCAAGGTCAGGTAGCAGGCAAACCAGCCCACCGCGAACGCGGCAAAGCCGAGCTCGTTTGACGTCAACAACTTGCACACCAGCCCCAGGGGCTAACGACTTGTTGGAGGTGCTCGCGCTGTTCCGCCCCGGTTATACGTGGCTTGTGGCGCGATGAAAACCAGTTTTCTGGCGGCGGCAGGCAGGTTATTGCGCACTTTTGCGTCACGCGTAAAGGGTTAAATTTGCAGCTTTACGAAGTGCGTAGCGCGTTAGCCTACAAGCCCTTGGGGAAATTTAGCCCGCGCGGTGTTACCGCATATGACGTACTGTCTCGGTGTGGACTGACAATGTCACGGGCCTTTTACTCGACAATAAAGTCTTGATTTTTAAGGCACCGAGATGAAACTGCTGGTAACTTACCTAGGAATGCTGGTGTGCATGGTCGCCTTGGACCTGTTGTGGCTGCGGGTCATTGCAGTGCAGTGGTACACCGACGGCATGGGCGCGCTGCTCACAGATTCCCCGAATTTGGTGGCAGCCGCGGCGTTTTATCTTTTGTTCCCGCTGGGAGTGTTGATTTTTGCTGTCCTGCCAGGCACCGGCTCCGGCGTTGTGCGGGTGGCGCTCATGGGGGCCTTGTTCGGGTTTTTTGCCTACGCAACCTACGACCTGACGGCGTTGGCCGTGATTAAAAATTGGCCTGTTGGCTTGACGCTGCTGGACATGGTGTGGGGCTCCGTGGTGAGCGGCAGCACCGCTGCGGCAGGCAAGCTGGCCATGGACGCCTTGCCTAATTGAGCCCAACAAAGCCGCTGCAGGTGCCCGTGACAGCGCCCGCCATGGCTGGTTGCCCAGCCGGCGCGGGCCACTGAGTTAACCGGCCCGCCCGGTATTGCCGCGCGCCAACTGGCGGCTTAAAAGCCCGCCGCTGCCCGCAGCACGGCTGCTTTGTCAGTGCGCTCCCAAGTGAACTCTGGCTCGTCGCGGCCAAAGTGACCGTAGGCTGCGGTTTTTTCATAAATTGGGCGCAGCAGGTCCAGCATTTGGATGATGCCTTTGGGCCGCAGGTCAAAGTGCGCCCGCACCAAAGCGGACAGCTTTTCGTCGCTGATCACGCCGGTGCCCTCGGTATAGACGGTGATGTTCATTGGCTGGGCTACGCCAATGGCGTAGGCCACCTGAATCTGGCACTGGCGCGCCAAGCCGGCGGCCACGATGTTTTTGGCGACATAGCGGGCAGCGTAGGCGGCTGAGCGGTCGACTTTGCTGGGGTCTTTGCCGCTGAAGGCACCGCCGCCGTGCGGGCAAGCGCCGCCGTAGGTGTCCACAATGATTTTTCGGCCGGTCAAGCCGCAGTCGCCTTGTGGCCCACCAATCACAAAGCGACCGGTCGGGTTGATCAGGTAGCGGGTGTTGTGCAGCCACTGTTTGGGCAGCACCGGCTTGATGATTTCCTCAATGATGGCTTCTACAAACGAAGCCTTCATTTTGGTGGCGCACTCGCTTTGCTCCGGGTGGTGTTGGGTTGACAGCACCACCGTGTCGATGCTGTGCGGCTTGCCGTCGAGGTAGCGCATCGTGACCTGGCTTTTGGCGTCCGGCCGTAAAAACGGCAGGCGCCCGTCTTTACGCAGCTGGGCTTGGCGCTCGACCAAGCGGTGGGCGTAGTAAATCGGCGCGGGCATCAGCTCGGGGGTTTCGTCGCAAGCGTAGCCAAACATCAGGCCCTGGTCGCCCGCGCCGGTGTTGAGGTGGTCGTCGCTGGCGTGGTCTACCCCCTGCGCAATGTCGTTGCTCTGCTTGTCATAGCAAACCATGACCGCGCAGCCTTTGTAGTCAATGCCGTAGTCGGTGTTGTCGTAGCCGATGCGCTTGATGGTGTCGCGCGCGACCTGGATGTAGTCAACATGAGCGTTGGTGGTGATTTCACCGGCCAGCACAACCAGGCCGGTGTTGGTGAGCGTCTCAGCGGCCACGCGGGACAGTGGGTCTTGCTTGAGAATTGCGTCTAGGATGGCGTCAGAAATCTGGTCTGCCACCTTGTCGGGATGGCCTTCAGACACGGACTCGGATGTGAATAGAAAATCATTTGCCATTGCGTACACTCCAAAAGATTAGTCGGCGCGTTGCCGGCTGTGGGGTGCCCTAGCGAACGCTTTAGCAGTTTGGTTTAACGTCGCCCTGCAAGTTGTTCAATAACTCGGCGACACTCCGAGTATAAATCGCGCGCTTTTTTCGCCCTAAGGCCTACACCCCTCGCATGACCCGGTTATTTCGCTTTTTGTCTTTGTGGCCGCTGGCTTGGTTGCACGCGCTGGGCGGTTTGTTGGGCTGGGCTGTGTGGTGCGCCAGCCCCACCTACCGTCAGCGGTTTCGCGCCAATGTGGCGCAAGCTGGAGTGCAGCCGGCCGCTGCACGCGCGGCCATAGCCGAGGCCGGGCGTTTTGCAGCGGAGCTACCCCGGCTGTGGATGCGCCCCCAAGGTGAGTCGTGTTTGACCAATGTGGCGGTTCAAGGCACAGCCCATGCCGATGCCGCATTCGCCCAGGGCCGAGGCGTGATTTTTTTTGCGCCCCACTGCGGCTGTTTTGAGCTGGAGCCGCAGGCGCTGGCGGAGCTGTTTTCCCCGCAGCATGGGCCTATCACCGCCATTTACCGGCCTGCTCGCCAAGCGTGGTTGGCGGCATTGCAGGTGCCAGCACGCAACCGGCCCGGTTTGACGGTGGTGCCAGCGTCGCTTAGCGGTATCCGGCTGCTGAGCCGGGCCTTGCGGGAGCGGGGCGCTGTTGCGTTGCTCACCGATCAAGTGCCTCCCGAAGGGCAGGGCGTGTGGGCCCCGTTTTTTGGCAAACCGGCCTACACCATGACCTTGGCCGCACGACTGGCGCTGCAAAGTGGCGCGGTGATGCTGCCGGTCAGTTGTGACCGCCTGCCCCGGGGGCGTGGCTATGAGCTGACGATCTGGCCCGCGCTGACCGGGCTGGAGGCTCTGGGCAAGTCAGAGCTGCTGGCCGCTGTCACGCGAGTCAACCAGGCCATCGAGTCGCTGGTGCTGCGCCAGCCCGGCCAGCATTTGTGGAGCTACGCGCGCTACAAAACGCCGCGCCGGCAGGCGCTATGAGCGGCTTTGCAGAGGCGGCCAGCGGGCTGCTAACCCACACCGGCATCGCCCTGATGCGCTTGCTGGCTTGGTTTCCGCTGCGCTGGACACGGGCTTTAGGCTGGGCGGTGGGGCGCGTGCTGTTTGTGGCGGTCAAAAGCCGTCGGCGCGTGGTCTTGGCTAATTTGGCACTGTGCTTTCCCGAGCGCTCTGACGCCGAGCGGCGAGTGCTGGCGCGCCAGACGTTTGTGTATTTTTGCCAGGCGTGGCTGGACCGGGCTTGGCTGTGGCACGCGCCCGCGGCCTGGGTCCGCCGCCGGGTTCAGGTGAGCGGGGCGATTGAGCAACTGCAGGGGCAGGAGCCGGTGGTTGTGTTTGTGCCGCATTTCATTGGGCTGGACGCGGCCTGGGGCGGCGTTGCACCGCTGATCAACCGGGTTTGCACCACGATTTACACCAACCAGTCGAACAAAATTATCGACGCTTGGATTCTTCGTGGTCGCCAGCGTTTTGGCAATTTGCGGCTGTTCGGTCGGGTCGACGGCGTCAAAGACATCGTCAAGGCGACTCGGCTGGGCCAGCCGTTTTACCTGCTGCCCGACATGGACTTTGGCCCTGACGAGTCAGTATTCGTGCCGTTCTACGGCCTGCAAACCGCCACTGTACCGTCGCTGTCGCGGTTTGCACGCCTCGGTCGCGCCCGAGTAATTGCGCTGCTGTCCCGTATGACCCCTACTGGCTACCAGGTCGAAATTCACCCGCCTTGGGAGCGCTTTCCTACCGCTGATGCGGTGGCCGACACCGCCACCATGAACGCCAAGCTGCAAGGCTACATTGCCACCATGCCGTCGCAGTACTACTGGGTTCACAAGCGCTTTAAAACTCGGCCTGACGGATCGCCCCCGGCTTACTGACGCCATAGCTCCGGCCGCCTGCTGTAGGGTCTAGAAAGTGCAAAATTAAGCGATTTAGGCCTCTGGCCGTTGTTTTTAGACCCTTCATTGCTATTAATTAGTGAGCAATTTTTAAAAAATCCGCCAGTCTGGCGATGACGTGTGCGGGCTGTTCGTGCAGCACCCAGTGCGATGCGCCGTCGATACGTTCGAGCTGCATTTGGGGCACGTAGTCGATCAGCCCGTCAAGCAGGGCGGGCGGCAGTGCAGTGTCGCCCGTGGCCCACAGCACCAGTGTGGGCAGGCTCACATGCAGCAGCTCGCGGGCGATGGTCACGGTTGCTGCGGCTGGGTCGTCATGTGGCGGGCCTGGGCGGGGCGGCCGCAAAGGGGAGGCGCGGTAGTAGTTCAGCGGGCCAGTCAAGCCTTGACTCCACACCGCACGGTACTGGCTTTTGACTTCTTCGGTGAGCCAGCCGGGGTCTGCGCCCGCACCGAGCTGGTCAAAAAATACCCACAGACGGCCAAAGTCGTCAGCCGCCAGCAGAGCTTCGGCATCGGGACGGATCAAAAAGTTCATGTAAGCACTTGCCGCCTGCTGTGCTGGCGTGTGCTGGAGCTCCCGCAAAAAGGTGCCGGGATGAGGCGAGTTGATGATGGCGAGCTTGTCCATCCACCGGGGCTGGCTGGCCGCCAAGCTCCAGGCCACCGCACCGCCCCAGTCATGGGCTACCAAGCAAGCCAAGTGTCCGCCTTCGGCCGCAATCAGCGCGACAAGGTCCTGCACCAAGTGTTTGACCCGGTAGGCGCTCGCTTGTGCGGGGGCGCTGGAGTGCTCGTAGCCGCGTAAATTGGGGGCAACGCACCGAAAGCCACCATGCTCGGGCCGTGCAAAGTAGGCCAGCGCTTCATCCCACACAAAAGCGGCTTCTGGAAAGCCATGCAAAAACATCAAAACTGGCCGGCCCACAGTGCCCGCAGTGCGGCACGACAAGGTAATGCCGTGTGGCAGGCGGTGCGCGATCAAAGCGATCATATTGCTATGCCTTTCGTAGCTGTTGAGGATTCAAACATGCCGGCTAGACAAGTATTGGGCTTGAAAGTGACAACTCAAGGCGATTTTTTTAGGTCGGGCTGTGGCCGCGCAGCTTTAGTCGAGCAACGGCGGCTCGTCGTGTTGTACCGGCGCAGCCACCGCTGCCGCTTTTTCTGGTTTTTCAGCCGGGTGAACCCAGTCCCACAGGTGCTGCCCGACTTCTTCTACCCCGCGTTTTTTCAGCGCTGAAAACAGCTTCACCTCGCCGCCGCCGGCTTGCAGTTTGACGATTTGCAGCGCTTTCGCGGCTTGCGTGGTGTTGAGCTTGTCTGACTTGGTCAGCAGCACCAGAAACTTCAAACCCTCTTGAACACGCGGGCGTATCACGTCCAGCAAAACCTCGTCGAGCTCGGTTAACCCAAGCCTAGGGTCGCACAGCAGCACCACGGCTTTAAGGTTGTCGCGCGTTTGCAGGTAGTTGCCCATGACTTGCTGCCAGCGGTATTTGGCCGCCTTGGGCACCGCCGCATAACCGTAGCCTGGCAGGTCCGTTAGCACCGCGTCGGTCACGCCTTGCTTGCCCAAAGTGAACAAATTAATGCTTTGGGTACGCCCTGGCGTTTTAGAGGCGTAGGCCAGCCGGTGCTGCTGCGTCAGGGTGTTGATGCAGGTGGACTTGCCGGCGTTGGAGCGACCCACAAAAGCGATCTCGGGCACATCTAGGCGCGGCAGGTGCTTGAGCTCGGGTGCCGTAGTCAAAAACTTGGCGGTGTGCAGCCAGCCCATCGCGACTTTCGGGTGGGGTTTGGCTGCCGGGGCAGCCGCAGCAGGCAAGGGATGGTTTGTTGTTGTCATGGCAGCAAAGTGTGGGCCAGGAAGGGCCGGGTGTCGGGCTGATGAGCAGTCCCAAACATCGGGGTAGGCAGTCAAGCCATTGTAAAATCGCGG
>JAYULP010000056.1:0-2508 GCA_043763445.1 Polaromonas sp. | reverse complement strand
GCGCGGCAATGTCGTGAGCCACATCGCGCTGCTTTTCATGCTGTTTGGCGCTGTTGGCATGGCTGCAGTCAACCATCAGTGTGGCGGGCAGTCCGGCGGCTTCGAGATCGCAGCAGGCAGCTGCAACGCTGGCCGCGTCGTAGTTGGGCGCTTTGCCGCCGCGCAAAATCACATGGCAGTCTGGATTGCCGTTGGTTTGGACAATAGCGACCTGGCCATTTTTGTGTACTGATAAAAAGTGATGACCTCGCGCTGCGGCCTGGATGGCGTCGGTAGCGATCCGAATGTTGCCGTCAGTGCCGTTTTTAAAGCCGATGGGCGCAGAAATGCCCGAGGCCAGTTCGCGGTGCACCTGGCTTTCGGTCGTGCGCGCGCCAATCGCGCCCCAAGAAATCAGGTCGGCAATGTACTGCGGTGAAATCACGTCAAGGAACTCGCTGCCAGCGGGCAGCCCAAGTCGGTTGATTTCAATAAGCAACTGGCGCGCCATGCGCAGACCTTCGTCGATTCGGAACGACTCGTCAAGGTACGGGTCGTTGATCAAACCCTTCCAGCCGACCGTGGTGCGCGGCTTTTCAAAGTACACCCGCATCACGACTTCCAGCGTGCCGTCGTACTTTTTGCGCTGCACAGCCAAGCGGCGGGCGTACTCGAGGGCGGCATTGGGATCATGGATTGAGCATGGGCCAATGACCACCAACAACCGGTCGTCGCTGCCGGCAATGATGTTGTGGATGCTCTGGCGGGTTCGGGTAATTAACGACTCCACAGCCGTGCCGCGAATCGGGAAGAAGCGAATGAGGTGCTCGGGAGGGGGTAACACGGTGATGTCCTTGATGCGGTCGTCGTCGGTCTGGCTGGTTTTCTCGACGTGTGCATACCAGCTGTCGCTGGACGGAATGGTGGCGCGGGGCGCTTTGCCACCGTGATCAAGAGCTGCGGTCATCAAGGGTTCCTTCGGGAGTGATCGGGTCGTCTAAAGCAATGCGCAAGGGAAGTCGGCAGGAGCCAAAAAAAAACCGCCGAGAGTGCGGCGGTGTTTAAAAATTTGCTTCGTTTTTTGGAGTTACGCAAAACTTTTTCTACCGCCGAAAGCGCCAGAAAGTCCAAAAATAACCGAAGTAAAAAGTCATAAAACTCATGCTTTGGAATGTATCACAGGGCCATTTGCAGTCACTGCCAGCGGCAAGCGCGGCTGCGTCAGGCGGTGCCGCCCACTGTCAGCCCGTCAATGCGCAGCGTCGGCTGGCCCACGCCAACGGGCACGCTTTGGCCTTCTTTGCCGCAAGTGCCGACGCCGCTGTCGAGCTGCATATCGTTACCCATCATGGTCACACGGGTCAGCGCGTCTGGACCGTTACCGACGATGGTCGCGCCTTTGACCGGGTACAAAATCTTGCCGTTTTCAACCCAAAACGCTTCACTGGCTGAAAACACGAACTTGCCGGAGGTAATGTCCACCTGCCCGCCGCCAAAATTGGTAGCGTAGAGTCCCTTTTTTATGCTGGCGACGATTTCTTCAGGGGCTTTGTCGCCGGCCAGCATGTAGGTGTTGGTCATGCGGGGCATGGGCACGTGGGCGTAGCTTTCACGGCGGCCGTTGCCGGTGGGCTTGACACCCGACAAGCGCGCGTTGAGCGAGTCTTGGATGTAGCCCTTCAAAATGCCATCCTCAATTAGCACATTGCGCTGGCTGGCATTGCCCTCATCGTCCACATTCAGCGAGCCGCGGCGCTCAGCAATCGTGCCGTCGTCCAGCACGGTCACGCCCTTGGCCGCCACACGCTCGCCAATGCGGCCTGAAAATGCACTGGAGCCCTTGCGGTTGAAGTCACCTTCGAGGCCGTGGCCGATGGCTTCGTGCAGCAAGATGCCGGGCCAGCCTGAGCCTAGCACTACCGTCATTTCACCGGCAGGTGCCGGGCGGGCATCAAGGTTGGTCAGTGCGGCGTTGACTGCGTCGTCCACATACCGGGCAATTTGCGCGTCGTCGAAATAGTTGAAACCAAAACGGCCACCACCGCCACTGGAGCCCACCTCGCGGCGGCCTTTTTGCTCGGCAATCACTGTCACGCTCAGGCGGACCATCGGGCGCACGTCGGCGGCCAAGGTGCCATCCGCACGCGCCACCATCACCACGTCATACTCAGCCGCCAGCCCGGCCATGACTTGCACAATGCGCGGGTCTTTGGCCTTGGCGAGTTTTTCAACTTTTTCAAGCAACTTGACCTTGGCGGTGCTGCCCAGCGAGGCAATCGGGTCGAGGTCGGCATAAAGCGAGCGGCTGGTGGCAATTTTACGGCGGGGTGTTTTGACTTGGCCGGCTTGGCCTGCGCCTGAAATACTGCGCACCGTGCGGGCGGCGTCAAGCAGCGAGGCCAGGGAAATGTCGTCCGAGTAGGCAAATGCGGTTTTTTCACCGCTGACGGCCCGCACGCCCACACCTTGATCAATGCTAAATGAGCCGGTTTTAACAATACCTTCTTCGAGGCTCCAGCCTTCACTGCG
>JAYULP010000055.1:0-6221 GCA_043763445.1 Polaromonas sp. | reverse complement strand
CCAGCGCGGGCGCACCGCTTCGCTGTTGCGCGGCGTGGGTGGTGACAAATGCACCAAAGGAAAAGCCTGCCAGCGCCAGCACGCCGGGCTGCCCGTTGGTAGTGAGCGTTTGCGCGTAAGCGCATACCGCGAGATGGTCCTGCAGCTCGCCGCGCCCGTCGTCGTGTGTGCCGGCGCTCAAGCCGACGCCGCGAAAGTTAAAGCGTACCGTGGTCCAGCCGCACTGCACGAAGGCACGCGCCAGTGTCTGCACCACCTTGTTGTCCAGCGTGCCGCCAAACAAGGGGTGTGGGTGCGCAATTACGGCCACGCCACGCGCCGCCACGGCGGCGCTGCCGTCCGGTCGGTCAATGGCCAACTCAATGTCGCCGGCCGCGCCGGGAATGCAGGATTTTTGGGTGGCAGCGTTCACACAGGGCTCTCAAGTCAACTAATTTTGCTATTACTTAAATAGCTACTCAGACAATAAAAACAACGGCAAGCAGTCGATTTGCCAATTTTTAAGCTGTGAATAGCGGCGTCGGCGGCTTTTCGGGTGGTCTGCAGGCTCAGCGGCCCAGGTCAGGCGGCACCCGCAGGCGTTCGACTACCTGCCCATTTTTGAGGTGCGACTCTACGATTTCGTCGATATCGCTGTTGTCAACAAAGGTGTACCAGACGGCGTCTGGATACACCACCGCGACCGGCCCGGCAGCGCAGCGGTCCAGGCAGCCCGCTTTGTTGACACGCACTTGCCCCGGGCCCGACAGCCCCGCTGCTTTCACACTGGCCTTGCAATGGTCAAACCCGGCTTGGGCGTGGTGGTTGGCACAAGAGTCGTTGCCCTTGTCGCGCTGATTCAAGCAAAAAAAGATGTGCCGGCGATAGTAAGCGTCACCGCAAGTCACCGGCGGCGCGGCCGGCTCGCTGAGGATGGGTTGGCGTGAGGTCATGGCTTGAGTTTACTTTTTGAAGGCGCTAGCGGTAGCCCACGGCGGGCAACTTGCGTCACAGCGTACAGCAAGGCCGCGTAAGGCCAGAGCCAGCCCAGCCACTGCACGACGCCGTAGAACCGGATGAAACGGCCCTGCTCCCAGGTTTGCAAAGTTTGCGCAAAGTAAGGGTCAGCCGGAGCTTGGTTGAGCAGCCCCAACTGGATGGTCAGCGCCAGCACCAGCAGCGCCATGGCGGCCCGACGCGGCACGGCAATGAACAGCAACGCCAGCACAACACCCAACACCAGCCCGACCCGCACCGGGCTGTCCATCCACGCCCAAGCGTGGTCCGGGCCATAGGTCAGGGCGGCTGACAAAGCGGACATGGCCAAGCCCACGGCAACAACGCTGAGCATAAAAATGCAGCGCTTGCCCAAGCGCTGAATCAGGCCGTACCCCAGCAGACATGGCACCAGCACCCCGAGGGCCACGCAGATCAGCTCAGCCAGCGGCACCAGGGGTTGTAATTCCACGTCACGCACCGGCAGCCACTGCAGAAAAGGCGAGTCGGCCAAGGCGTCGGCCAAAGCAGACTCAAGCCGCTCAAACACCTGACCCAGCCCCAGCGGCACCGCAGCTGGAAACAGCAATGCCACCGGCCAAAGTAGCACCAGCAGCAGCGCGCCGCGAGCGTCGCGCGCAAACCAGCGCTGGCGAAAACGACTCCAACGCTCCACCGCGCCGCTGTGCTGCAACAGCCGGGCGGCAACGGCCCCAAGCCAGGCGCCGAGCGTGTTCAGGGCCAGGTCCACGTTCGAGGGCACGCGCGACGGTAAAAAGCTCTGTAGTGTCTCCATGCTCAGGGACAACACACCGCCAAACAAGGTAGCCAGCGTGATGGCCCACGCCACACGGCGACTGCGCAAGGCTGACATGGTTAGCAAAAACCCCAGCGGCGCATAGCCAAGCACATTGATGGCCACATCAAACCGGCTCCAGTAGCGCGGAAAGTCGGCAAGCAAAAAGCCAAACGGTGAAATACCTTGATTGCGCCAGTCTGAAAACGGATACAAGCTGGCATACAACACCAGGCAAATAAACACGCAGGCCAGCGGCCAAGCGGTGGTGCGCTGACTGGGTAGCCCGCCGTCGCCTTCACTGGGTTTGTCCGCGGGCGCTGGCTGGCGCGCGCTGACTGGCGCACTCGGCGGTGTCGGGTGATCAGGAGAACTCACGCCAGCTCACCCGCGCGCACGCCTTAAAACGGCTTGACGATGACCAAAATCACGGCGGCTGTCAGCAACAGCACCGGCACCTCATTGAACCAGCGCCAAAACACATGGCCGCGCGTCGGCGCGTTAGCTTCAAATTTGCGCAAAATCCGGCCACATGCATGGTGGTAGCCCACCGTCAGCGCCACCACCGCCAGCTTGGCATGCATCCAGCCGTTGCCTGGGCCCATGCCGATGCGAAAGTACAACCACAGCACCAGCCCCAGCGTGATGGCGGGCACCGCCAGCAGCGTGGTGAAGCGCAGCAGTTTGCGGGCCATTAGCAGCAGCCGCGCACGCTCGGCCACGCTGGCGGGCGGCACCATAGCCAGGTTGACAAAAATACGCGGCAAGTAAAACAGCCCAGCAAACCAAGACGCAACAAAAATAAGGTGAAAAGATGTGATCCAGAGCATGGCGGCAGTGTAGCTGCGCGTCGATGGCGCGGGCGCCGCTGCCGGGCTCCGGCACAATTTGGCCATGACGCCCAACTTTGCTCACTTTCCTGCCTTCCCTGCTGGCCGCCCCCGGCGGCTGCGGCGCGATGCCTTCAGCCGCAACCTGGTGCGTGAAAACACGCTCACCGTCAATGATTTGATCTACCCGGTGTTTGTCACCGAGGGCCACCTTCAGCGGCACGCCATTGCGTCGATGCCGGGCGTCGAACGCCTGAGCCTGGACCTGCTGGCACCGCTCGCTGAGGAGTGCGTGCGGTTGGGCATTCCGGTCATCGCGCTGTTTCCGGTCATTGAGCCCGCGCTGAAAACGCCGGACGGCCGTGAGGCGCTGAACCCCGACGGCCTGATCCCCCGCGTGGTGCGGGCGCTCAAACTGCGCTGCCCCAACTTAGGCGTCATGACTGACGTGGCGTTGGACCCCTACACCAGTCACGGCCAGGACGGCTTGCTTGACGCCTCGGGCTACATCCTGAACGACGAGACCACCGCGCAACTCGTGCAACAGGCGCTGTGCCAGGCGGGTGCCGGTGTGGACATCGTAGCGCCCAGCGACATGATGGACGGCCGCATTGGAGCGATTCGCGCCGCGCTGGAGTCCAGCGGCTTGATTCACACCCGCATCATGGCCTACAGCGCCAAATACGCCAGTGCGTTTTATGGCCCGTTCCGCGACGCCGTAGGCTCCGCCAGCCACCTAGGCAAAGCCGACAAAAAGGGCTACCAGATGGACGCTGGCAACTCCGACGAAGCCCTGCGCGAGGTCGCCATGGACATTGCCGAGGGCGCGGACATGGTGATGGTCAAGCCCGGCATGCCCTACCTGGACGTGGTGCGCCGAGTCAAAGACGCGTTCAGCGTGCCCACCTTTGCCTACCAAGTCAGCGGCGAGTACGCGATGCTCAAAGCCGCCGCACTGAACGGCTGGCTGGACCATGACGCCGTGATGATGGAGTCGCTGCTGGCCTTCAAGCGTGCCGGGGCCGATGGCGTGCTGACCTACTTCGCCGTCGAGGCGGCCCGGTTGCTTCAAAATAAATAGCGCCCCAAGCAGTAAAGACAACGGCTAGCGCACTATTTGGCATAAAAACGGACATCCAACGTGCAAATCATTGAATTTACCGGCGACACGCTGCGTTTTGTGGACACCTTGCCCGCCGCCGCCCCCGGCGATGGCTTTGTCTGGGTGTTCCTGGACCGCGACGCCTTTGAAAACGAACGCACTCCACTGCAGCAGGCCGCACAAGGGCTCGGTGGCTCGGCCATTCTTGAGCTGCATTGCCTGGACCTGGCCAGCGCGGTGCATCCGTCGCACTATGACTACACCTCGATTTATGACCTCTTGA
Organism: Polaromonas sp.; assembly: GCA_043763445.1. Taxonomy (GTDB): domain Bacteria; phylum Pseudomonadota; class Gammaproteobacteria; order Burkholderiales; family Burkholderiaceae_C; genus Polaromonas. The sequence continues at coordinate 2,235 of JAYULP010000055.1, read as the reverse complement.
TCTTCCGGCGGCTGGCCACACAGCTGGAAATCAAAACCGAAAAAGACCATGACAACGCCATCAGCAGCAACCGCAGCAGCGCTGGTCTGGGCCCGCCCAAACACGCCGCCAACGCGCCAGACTTCAACCGCATTGCCTCTAAAGCGGTAGGTTTTGTGGTGTTTGACAAGATGCTGATCACTGTTCATGCGCGCGGCTGCTATGCCGCCAAAAGCTTCATTGAGCGCTTTCTGGCGGATGCCAAACTCAGCGTTGACACCACCACAGCCCGCAGCCGGATACCCAGCAGCCCCGCCGACCTGGTGCTGCGTATGGTCAACGTCATGGTCGACAGTTACCTGGACGTGCGCAAACAGCTGACCACGCAGCTCGAACAACTGCAAGGCGAGCTGCTCAAGCCCAAGTCGCAAACCATTGACTGGGGCCTTTTGATGCGCGCGCGCAGCCAGCTGCATGTGCTCGAAGACCTGTGCGAGGAGCAACATGACGCCATGCAGGAGTGGCTCGACGCTTTGCGGGAGCAACCGGTGGCTACGTTTTCAGCCAACGCCCAGCAGGCCCAAGCCATGCGCGACCAGCTGGTGGCGCGGGCGCGCGACATCATTGAGCACATCGAGCGCGTGGTGCACCATGCGCGCCGGCTAGAGCAGTCCGCCGAAACCGTGGTGCAGATTTACTTCAGCGCCCAAAGCAACCGCACCAACGACATCATGCGGACCCTGACCGCGCTGACTGCGGTGTTTTTGCCGCTTAACTTAATTACCGGCTTTTTTGGGATGAATTTCGAGTTCATGCCGGTCATCCATCACGCCAATGGTTTTTGGTGGACGCTGGCCATCATGGTGCTGATCGCGGGGGTGGTCGCCGCAGTGTTCTGGCGCAAACAGTATCTGGCGCGCACAAGCCAGTAGCCCCTGGGCCGCTGGGTGCGTTGGCCGCAGTGACTGGGCCAGTTGCTACTAACAACGTAGCAACATAGGCAAGCAATATGCGGGCTAGACATAAAAAACGCCTGAAATCGACACGCAGGACACAGTTCAGGCCAGGTGCGCTGCAAAAAACGCCATAGTGCGCTGCTGGGCCAAGTCACGGGCCGCCTCGTCAAAAGAGCCGCGCTGCTCGCAGTTAAAGCCGTGGTGGCCGCTGTAAATGTGCGTTTGCACCTCGGGGTGAGCCTTTTTGAAAGCGTCCACGCCGTCCAGCGCAATATAGCTGTCATTGTCAGCAAAGTGAGCCAGTACCGGGCAGCCGGGGACACGGGCGATTTCCTCTGCGGCGGTGATACCGCCGCCGTAGTAAGGCACAGCCGCACTCAAGCCCTTCAAGGTGCAGGCAGCACGCCAAGTCAGTAAGCCGCCCCAGCAAAAACCAACGATGCCAGTCTTGCCGCGGCTGAGCCTGGCAGCGTGGTCAATGGCGGCTTGGATATCTTGCAGCACGCCAGGCGCGGGCAGTGCATCGACCGCCGTTTTGTAGCCAAACCCGGTGCCCATGTCGGACTCGGTGTAACCCAGCTCGACGCCAGGCTGCACCCGCTCGAACATAGCCGGAGCGACCACCAAATAGCCCTGCGCAGCGTACAGGTCAGCTACCGCGCGGATGTGCGAATTGACCCCGAAAATTTCTTGCACCACCACCACAGCGGCTTTGGGCAGACCATCGGGATGCGCCACATAGGCAGAAAAAACAACGCCGTCAGCGGCGGCAAGGCTGGTAAATTGACCCATAACGAAAGCTCCTGAAAGTGACAGTAAAACGCACGCAATTGGCCCGTGCTGGCGCAAATTGAGTACAGTGGGCGGTGTTTTCGGGACCGGCCGCGCTGCGCACCATGCCCCGGCCGAAGTTTTACACGACAGCCTTACTTCTTGCAGGACAAAGCTTTTGAGCCCACTTGTTTTAATCACCGGCGCTTCACGCGGCATTGGTGCGGCCACGGCGCTACTGGCGGGCCAGCATGGCTATGCCGTAGCGGTCAACTACACCGCCAATTCGCTGGCCGCTGACGAGGTAGTACGGCGTATTCGCTGTGCCGGGGGCCGGGCCATGGCGGTGCAGGCCGACGTGGCCAACGAGTCACAAGTCATGGCCATGTTGGACCGGATCGACGCTAAATTTGGCCGCCTAACAGCGCTGGTCAACAACGCCGGCGTGGTCAGCCAGGTGTGCCGCGTAGACGCCGTAACCACCGCCCGGCTGCAGCGTTTGTTTGAAGTCAACGTGTTCGGCTCCTTT
>JAYULP010000054.1:0-6237 GCA_043763445.1 Polaromonas sp. | reverse complement strand
TCGCCCGGTATATCGACAGTCACCGCAGCCGCCACAGGCGTGGCCGGCGCCAGCGTGGGAAGAACCAGCAACTCAAATACGTCAAGGCTCGTTTGACTGCGCTCATCGGGGTCTTGCTGCGTCAGTTGCACAGGCACCACACTGAGCGCTGGCAGCTGCGCCAGCAGTCGATTCCACCAGCTGTGCGGCGTGTCCCGGTGCGGCTCAACGGACGACATCACTAGGGTTTGGCGGGCCCGCGTCATGGCCACGTACAGCGCATTTAGCTCCTCTCGGTGGCGCGCCAGTTGTTCGGCAGCCAACGCATCGGCCGCGCAGGCTGGGGGCTGTTTTTCAGACGCCAAAAATACAAACTTTTCAGGTGCAGCGCATTGTCCTGGCCACTCAATGAGCACCGTCATGCTCTCGGCATTGCGCGGTGCGGTATCGGTGTCCAGCAGCAACACCGCTTCGGCCTCCAGGCCTTTGGCACCGTGGATAGTGAGCAAGCGCACGGCATCAGGCTGCAGGCTGACCGGCGCCAGCGTGCCGCCAGCTTTCAAGGCCCGGACAAAACCATACGGCGTCGTATAACGGCCGCCGCTAAGCGCCAGTGACACGCCCAGCAGCGCTCGCAAATGGGCCAGCACGTCAGCGCGCTGAGTAGCGGGCGCGGCGGCAGCAAAGCGCGCCAATACATCGCCATCGTCATAAATGGCTTGCAGAGCGTCGTGCGGCGGCAGTACGTCCAGCCATTGTTGCCAACGCAGCAAACAGGCTGCCAGCCCTTGCATGTTGACGGGAAGCAGCTCTGTTTTTTGTAGCAATTCAAACCACGACACCGGCTGGGCACGTTGCAGCAGGGCCAGGGCCACCAACGCGTCGTCAGCCACCGCAAACAGCGGTGAGCGCAGTGCCCGGGCCAGTGACAAATCATGTTGCGGTGACACCAGCACGTCGAGCAGCGCCACCAGGTCCTGCACCTCGCAGCAATCGATCAGGTCGGTTTTCTCACCGATTTGCGCGGCAATATGCAGGGCGGTCAGCGCCTGTTGCAAAGGCAACAGGCCCGCACGCCTGCGCGAGAGCACCATCACCTGCGCCGCGGGCGTACCGGCTGCGATCTGTCGTGCAACCCAGGCGGCGGCTTGCCGTGCCTCAAGCGTGCGCAAGGTGTCTTCGGGTGCTTGTCGCGGCGTGGTCAAGCTGTCGCGCCAAGCGGGCAACGAATGGGGCTTGTCCGCGCTCGGCGCGTTATCGGCGTTTGGACGGGCAATCGCTGGCAAGTGCCCTAGGCTGCCCACGCGGCCAGAGGCGGTTGTGTGCGGCCTGAAGCCGTCATAGTTGTCGTCGTGGCTAGCCGCACCCATCACCGCATTGACAGCGGCAATAACGCCTGCCGCATTGCGGCGGGTGTGGTCACAGGCCAGCAAGTCACCGCCCAACGCCGTCACTACAAAGGCCTGCGCGGCTTTGAAGACCTGCGGCTCAGCCCGACGAAAGCGGTAAATACTTTGCTTGGGGTCGCCCACCAAAAACACGCTCGGCGCTGCGCCAGCGCCACCATAGCCCGCCAGCCACGACGACAACGCTTGCCACTGCAGCGGATTGGTGTCCTGAAACTCGTCAATCATCAGGTGCTTGATGCGGGCGTCCAGCCGCTCTTGCACCCAGCCGGACAACACCGTGTCGCCCAGCATTGACAGCGCAGCGCGCTCAACATCGTTCATGTCGACCCAGCCCCGCTCCTGCTTGAGCGCCATGAATTGCGCCAACAGCAGCCGCGCCAGGCGGGCCAAGCGCTGCTGGTAGTGCCAAGCGGCTTGCTGACAACAGGCGGCTTGCACGCGCAACACCCAGTTTTGCGCCAAGCGCACAACGTCGATACCCGCAATTTTCTCGCTAAATTTGCGGGCTGTGCCAGTGCCGGTCAGCAAGGCCGAAAGCATGCCGGGCACATCCCCGCTGGACACTGCGCGCTCCAGCGCCAGGCCTGCGGCTGAAAAGGTTTTGGCGCTGGCGCTGCCTAACGCTTTGGCCGCGGCCAACAGCTGCGCTTGTGCGGCGGCCGACGTGAACGCATCGGCGGCACAAACCAGGGCAGAAAACTCAGGAAACGCCACGCCAAATGGCACAACTGAGGTGTCCACCACACCGGCGTCGTCAGCCAACGCAAACTCGACTCGCTTGTCAAGCGCGGCATTTAGCGCCTTATCAGTTTGAGCGCGGCCGTGCGCGCAGACTACGGCTTCGTAATCGTTTTTAAGCGCCGCGTCGCCCAGTAGCGCGGCATAAAACCGCCGCCACACCAGCGCTTTGGCCGGGGCGTCATCTTCGAGCAGGGTGTAGTTCACCGGCAGCTGCAAACGCTGCAGCACTGCCACCGGACAGCTGCGTAGCAGCGCCGCAAACCAGCTGTGAAACGTGCGTATTTGCACTGAACGGCCGCTTTGCAAAACAGCGCGGTATAAATTTGATAGCTGCCCGGGCAGTAAGTGAGCGGGCTGAGACTGATTTTCAGTCGAAAAACCGACTTTTAGCCCACGAATAGCCAATTCATGCAGCAACACCTCGTTGCTGGCACCAGAAAACGCCTGCAGCCATTCGTCGAGCCGCTCGCGCATTTCGGCAGCGGCTTTTTTGGTGAAGGTAATGGCCAAAATCTCGTGCGGCCTGACCTCGCCGTGCGGCGATGCCAGCAAGGCCCGAACAATGCGTGACACCAACATCCAGGTTTTACCGGCGCCGGCGCAGGCCTCCACGGCCACGCTGCGCCGCGGGTCGCAGGCAATGGCGTAGAAAGCCTCGGCTGAAATCAGCTTGCCGTTGCATTGGTAGGCAGCAGGACTTGCAAGGGGTGCGCTCAGCGGGGTCAGCGGGGTCAGCGGGGTCATTGAACAGTCCAGAAGTCTTTTCGGCACAGGCCGCGGGCCGCACAGTAGTTGCAGACTTTGCCCTCACCCAGCGCGGGCAGCGCGGCGCCGTCGGCGATGCGGCTCATGTCGCTCAAAATACCGTCGATGAGTGCGTCCCGCAGGGCGACGATATCGCCTTGTGCATAAGTTTTGGTGGGCTCTTTTTCACCTACGCTAACGTAGGCCGCTGCGAGCGTGTCCTCGGTCATCAGGGCCGCATAAAACGCCAGTTGGATGTCCTCTGAGCCGTTTTTAATGCGCTCGATGGTCACTGTACGCGGCTCGGTTTTGTAGTCAATGACCAGCATCTGCGCCGTGCTGTCGCCAGATGCTTGCACCTGATCGAGCCGGTCAAGATGGCCGATCAAGGTCAAGCCAGCGCCGCTAGGCAACTTGCCCAATGGCAACGCTCTGGAGATTTCCGACGCGGTAAAACGTGCGCCAGTCGCTTCATGCTCGGCCAGCCACACCAAGTAGCCGTCACGCACCTGCGGCCAAGCAGCGGCGAAGGGTAAAAACTCGGCATCGCTCAGACCTAGTGCGGCAGTAGCCGCCCGCGAGGCACTGTTCAGCAGCGTAACCAAGGCACTGTGTTCGTGGCCTGTCGGCGGGTTTGACATCGTTTTCAGGGTATCGTGAAATCGGCTCAGCGTGCTGTGCAACCAGTTGCCAAAGTCACGTTTGTCCAGCGTACTTTCAAGCTCGTCAGCATCTTTGAGGCGCAGTTGACGCAAAGCAAAAAACCGGTACGGGCAGCGGCGCAGGTCGTCGTAGGCGCTGGCCGACAAACGGTTGTACGGCAGGCGCTGGCCTACTGGCTGCGGCGGCACCGTTGGAGCGACAGCCACAGTGCGCCGCTCGCGCGGGTCTGCAGCCAGCCCGATAGCGCGCGCCAGCAGCAGGGTCTGCACCAGCGCGCTGGGCATCACGGCCTCGCCGTTTGCGCTGGTGCGCCACAGCACCTCGAGGTAGGGCCGCTCAAGCGCGTAGGCCCAAGCGTTGCGGTTAGCGTCGCTGAGGTCCTGGCGAGAAGGTAGCCCCAACAAAGCGCGCTGGCCCGGCGTCCACGGACCCGAAGGCTCCGGCGCCATCGGCAAGTTGACCTCATCGCAGCCGGGAAACACCACCGCCGCGACCGCACGCCCGAGCAACTGGGCCAGCGGCAGCAGCACCACTTGCTCGTCTGCTGGGTGAGCGGGTGCATAACTGCTGCCCTCCAGCGCTTGGTCAACCCAGCGGGTGAACGCCGCCAGCGCCATGCTGGGCGCAAAATCAAACTCGGTCTCAGCGCCCTCATGCAGTCGCAACACATCGAGCAGTTGCTGCCCGGCGTCGTCAGCTGCCAAGGCGGCCCACTGCGCAGATTGGACCAGCGCGGCGCGCAGCGCGCGCAGCCAGGCGCTGAGCGGGCGCGTGCCGCTGAGCAAGCGGCGCTGCGCATTAACTGACGCAGCCAGCGCAGGGGTGTGTTGCCACGGCGAAAGGGGCAACGCTTGGGGATTAGCGGCCACAGCAGCTGTGAAGTCGGGCAGCGCACGCCAGCTGCGCACGCCGGTTTTGCGAAGCTCCGACTCGGCCAAACCCACTTGCGAGGCGGACCAAGCAGGCGCGCATTTAAGCCAATCCAGCACGGTGTCGGTGGACGCGTCCCAAGCGGCAGCACGCAGCAGGCTCATCACGTCCGCAGCAGCGCGGGTGGTCGACAGTTTCCAGCCGGTTTCGTCGCGCATACGCACCCCCAGCGGCGCTAGCATTGCGCCGATTCGCCGGGTCAGCAAACGGTCCTGCGCAATCAAGGCTACTGGTTGTCGCCCAGCTGCTAGATGCCCAACGATGCAAGCAGCGGCGCGCTGAGCTTCGTCTTCCGCGTCCCGGCTAGCGTGCAGCATAGGCTGACTCAGCAGCGTCAGCTCAGGCGGCGCAGCCGCACTATCAACGGGCTGCAGCAACGGCAGGGTCAAGCCCGCTACGGCCGCATTTAGTTGCAGCGACCGGCTCAACGGCTCGACTTGAAAGCCTTCAATGACCGCAAAAAATCTCGGTTGTGCGGAAAACAGGCGGTCAGTCGCAAAAGCAGAGTTCGAGACCCAAGCAAGCGCAATGCCGCCGACAAGTGCTTCAAGCGCTAGCACCGGTGAGTCGAGCTGCTCAAGCAGTTGTGCAGCCAAGCCAGCGCCCCAGCCAGCGCGTTGGTCTGGGTGCTGCGCCGCAGCTACCCGCGCCAGGCTCCAGGCGGCCTCTGTTAGTCGACCCGCCAGCGCCTCCTGATGACCGCTTTGCCCTGCCCGCTGCAGCAAAGACGCGGCAGTCAAGGTGTCAAAGGCCACCTCCATGCGCAAGTCGTCGCCAGCCGGCGTGAAAAACCCGAGCGTGCCGCTGGCGCTGCTGGCCCAGTTCATCGTGGTTTCAAAGCGCGGCAAAAAACAAGCTTGCCCAGGCCCCTCAGCGGCGACCTCGGCCCAGGCATGCTCGGCCCGACCGATCAGCTGCGCATACGGCAACAACACCACCGCATGTGATGGGTGAATCTGGTGTTCACGCAACGCACTAGCAATCTGGCGCATGGCGCTGCACCACAGCGCGCTGACGGCAGGGTCCACCACGGCATGCTGGGCATGGCGATCTGCGTGAATCGACAAAATTGAGGACATGAAAAACTCTTTGAACGGCATTGGGCATTAACGACACTGCGGCAACAAGAGCCCGCCAAAACGGGCGGTGAGTGCACCGCAGTCTGGCCGTATTTTTAGCTACGGTGTTGATAGCAACACGTCTAAGCTGCTGGCGGTCAAATTCGCTAGTTCAAACCGGTCAGCGGCTACAGACAAGCTTGCTTTCTGAGACAATTGCAGCACTTTATCTGTATATTGAACCCAGACTTGAGGATCTGACATGGCAAGCGATTTAATCAAACACACTACCGATGCCACTTTTGAAGCCGATGTGCTTCAGGCCACCATGCCAGTGTTAGTGGACTATTGGGCTGAATGGTGCGGCCCCTGCAAAATGATAGCGCCTATCCTTGACGAAGTCGCTACCGGCTACAGCGGCAAGCTGCAAATCGCCAAAATGAATGTTGACGAAAACCGCGACATTCCCGCTAAGTTTGGTATTCGCGGCATACCCACGCTGATGTTGTTCAAAGACGGTGAATTGGCCGCCACCAAGGTCGGCGCTATGACCAAAGCCCAGCTCACCGCATTCATTGACCAACAATTAGCGTAATAAACCAGCACACGGCACCTCATTGAGGGCGGCCATAGCCGGTGCCGTAAAAACGCTGCGCTGACGCTACTGCCGGATGTTGGGATCCGTGCTGCTTTTACATTGTTTCTGCGTTGTT
>JAYULP010000053.1:0-2553 GCA_043763445.1 Polaromonas sp. | reverse complement strand
GGTGCCAAAAAATCTCTGAGGACAAGGTGGGCGATACGCGAGTCGACCGCTCAGGCTTGGCTAAGGCGATGGAAATTCTGCGCGAAGGCGACACCCAGGTCGTATGCAAGCTGGATCGTTTGGGCTGTAGCGTCAAGCACTTGGTCGATCTGGTCGGCGAGCTGGGCAAGCAGGGCGCCTAACGCAAGAGCCTGACCGACTCCATCGGTACCGCCACACCAGCTGGCCAATTCTTCCTGCGCGTCATGGCCAGCCTGGCCGAAATGGAACGCGAGCCGATCGTCGAGCGCACCCGCACCGGGCTAGATGTCGCCCGCCAGCTAGGCCGCAAGGGCAGTCGCAAGCCAAAGATGACCGACAGCAAAGTCGGGTCAGCCAAAAAGCTGCTGGCCAGCGGCGTTCCGCCCAAAGACGTGGCCAAGAACTTTGGCGTGTCCGTTCCTACGTTGTACCGCTGGGTGCCAGCCTCGTCACACGCTTAGCGTAAGACTTTTTTCGTTTTCTGATGCGAGTGCTTATCAACGCGCCGGACGCTGACAGTAAGCTCGCGGCGCGGCGCATGATCGATGGCCGCAATGGCTTTGTGCCGCCAAGGTAATGCGCTCGCGTTGATGCCCCCTGCAATAATTGCGCTTGGCGGCGCATGAAATCATCGCCCAGATGATGTTTTCAAGCCCTTTTTCACTCTGGCCGTCGTTTTTACTGCCTAGACTGCTACTAAAAATGAAGCATTATTTTTCTCTCAATGAACCCTAACATTTCCACCCCTGGTATTCGCCGTGTGGCCATCATTGGTGGCGGCCCTGCCGGACTGATGGCCGCTGAGGTGCTCAGTCGGGTCGGTCCTGCCCTGTCAGTGCGGGTGTTTGACACCATGCCCTCAGTCGGGCGCAAGTTTTTGCTGGCAGGCAAGGGCGGGCTGAACCTGACCCATGGCGAGGACTTTGAGCGGCTCAAGGCCCGCTACTTTGAGGCCAGCGCACCGCTGCAGGCCCATTTGACGGCATTCGGCCCTGATGCGCTGCGCGCCTGGGCACTGACGTTGGGTGTGGACACCTTCGTTGGCAGCACCGGCCAGGTGTTCCCTAAAGATATGAAAGCCGCGCCGTTGCTGCGCGCCTGGCTGCACCGCCTGCGGGCGACTGGCGTGCAGTTTTCGATGCGCCACCGCTGGCGGGGTTGGCACGCTGGCGGCGCGTTGACTTTCGACACGCCCACGGGGGAGGTGCAGGTCAGTGCAGACGCCGTTATTTTGGCACTGGGTGGTGGCAGCTGGGCCCGTTTGGGCTCGGACGGCGCGTGGGTTGCACTGCTGGCCGAGCGTGGCGTGCCAGTGGTGCCGCTGCAGCCTTCCAATTGCGGTTTTGACGTAGGTTTGCGGCCGGCCCATGTGAAGGCCGATCTACCAAGTCATGCCGGCGTAGCAGCGCTGCCCGAGCTGCCCCAGACGCGGCGAGAATCTCTTAAAGAGCTGATCGGCAGCGCCCCTGCTCCCCAAGCAGGTTGGACTGAGCACTTTGCCGGCCGCTTTGCTGGGCAGCCATTTAAATCCGTAGCCATCAGCTTTTCCAACACGGCAGGCCAGTGTTTTAACCGCAAAGGCGAGTTTGTCGCCACAGCCACGGGCGTCGAAGGCAGTTTGATTTATGCGGCATCGAGCCTGCTCAGAGCTGAAATTGCAGCGCACGGCAGTGCTACCTTCACACTTGACCTGCTGCCGCACAAGTCGATTGAACAAGTGCTGGCAGAAGTGCGTCATCCGCGTGGTTCGCGTTCGCTGTCGAGCCACCTGAAAAGCCGTTTGAGCCTGGACGGCGTTAAGGCCAGTGTGCTGCATGAGCTGCTGGGCAAAGACACGTTCAATGACCCGGTGAAGCTGGCCCATGCCATCAAAGCCCTGCCAATTACGTTGGTGGCACCACGGCCAATTGACGAAGCCATCAGCAGTGCCGGCGGCGTGCGTTTTGAGGCGCTCAGCACAGCACTTGAGGTTCAGTGGCCGCATGCGACGCTGCCGCCGCTGTTTTGCGCCGGGGAAATGCTCAACTGGGAAGCGCCCACGGGTGGCTATTTACTCACGGCGTGCTTTGCCAGCGGCCATGCAGCAGGACAAGGCGTTTTAACGAAATTCGGCCTCGCGCCACAACATACTTAACAGGGCAACCCATGATCGTTCGTTTCAACATTGACTCTGCCGGCGATGGCCAGTATGACTACCGCGTCACTTATGAAGGCGAAGACCTGTTTGCTGATGACGGTTTGGGTAGCTTGGACGCTTGCATTGAGGCCGCTACCGACGGCTTGGGGCAAGACGCGGTAGGCGCCGAAATTGCCTACCGCGGCATCATCAGTGGCACCTATCCGCTCGCTACGCTGGCGTTAGCGGCCAAGCAAATCGCGGTTCATGCCGCCAACACAACCGAGGCTATGCAAGAAGTGTTGCTGTAGAACATAGGCGCAAAGCAGTCGAGCCTGCGACCAAAGCAAGCGCGTTTTGCCGCAAGGCCGACAGTGGCATTGCTAGGCTGCCTGGCGTGAGTCGCGGGCCAATTG